>DASQRI010000165.1:0-11675 GCA_035642975.1 Mycobacterium sp. | reverse complement strand
GTACCACGGCCTTTCCCGATACGGTACCGTGTGGTACCAAGTACTGGCAAGGGTTGAGACGACGTGGTTTCGACAGGAGGAGGCGCCATGGCGACGACCGTCGCTGACGATGCGGCTTCGGCTGGGGCTTCTGACAGCTCCACTGTCATCGACCCGTTTCGACGTCGCCTACTCGACGGCCTCGCGGCCTCGATCACCGAGCGCGGATACCGGGCCAGCACCGTCGCCGACATCGTTCGCCACGCCCGCACGTCCAAACGCACGTTCTACGGCCAGTTCCCCAGCAAGGAGCAGTGCTTTCTCGAGCTGCTACACGTCGACGTCGGAAAGCTGGCCGACGAGATTCGGAACGCCGTCGATCCGGCCGAGGACTGGCAGGCTCAGATTCGGCAGGCCGTCGAGGCCTACGTCAGCCACATCGAGTCCCGACCGGCGATCACGTTGAGCTGGATCCGCGAGCTGCCTTCCCTGGACGCCGCGGCGCGGCCCGCTCAGCGCCGCGGCATGCAACTGCTGACCAGTCTGCTGGTCGGCCTCAGCGGCAACCCGGGGTTCCGAGAGGCCGGCCTGGCGCCGTTGACCCGGCCGAAAGCAGTGATCTTGGTGGGCGGGCTGCGTGAGCTCACCGCGCTCGCGGTCGAAGACGGCCACAGCGCGCGCGAGATTGTCGAGCCCGCGGTGGATGCGTCGGTCGCGCTGCTCGGGTACCGTCCCGGATCGCGCTCTTGATCAGAGTTTGAGGAACGCGCGCAGCCGGTCCAGCACCAGATCCGGGCGCTGCTCAACGATCCAATGGCCAATGCCGTCGACCAGCTCGAATTCGAAATCGCTGATGTGATCGGCATATCCGTCCATCAGGTCCGGTGTGATCACCGGATCCGCGGTTCCGCTCAGCCAGCGGACCGGGACGTCGACGTGAGCGTCGTCGTACTCGCCGCGCATCCAGCGCAGCGCCTCCGTGCTCTGAAATGACCGATACCACCGCGAGCCGGCCACGGCGTGCCCGGGCTGACGCATGCACTCGATGTACATCGCGACATCGTCCTCGGGCAGCTCAAACCCGCCACCGACCCATCGCCCCAGCATCCGGAGAAACCGGGCCTTGCGATCGCCGATCACCCGCGGGCCGATCATCGGCAGCGCCATCGGGATTTGGTACCAAAACCGCCGACTGTTGCGCAGCGATGACAGATCGCGCTTCACATAGGGCGCGGCGGTGTTGACCCCGAAAAAGCCGGTCACCTTTTCCGGGTGGCGCAGCATCATGATGAACGCGACCGGGCCGCCCCAATCGTGGGCCACCAGCTTCACCGAACCGACGCCCGGCCGATCCAGCACGCCCGCCAGGTCGTCGGCCATCTCGCTCTTCAGGTAGCGCGAACGCGGCGCCGAACTCCACCCCGCCCCGCGCAGGTCGGGACACAGCACCCGGTAGCCGTCGGCGGCCAGCGGGCCGATCAGCTCATGCCACTCCCACCAGTTCTCCGGGAAGCCGTGGACCAGCATCACCGGCGGGCCGTCGGCGGGCCCGGCCTCGGCGACGTGGATCGTCACACCGTCACCCAGGTCGACGAACTTGTGCTCGACGCCGTCGAGTGAGGGCAGAGTAACCACGGCTTGACAATCTAGCAACGGAAGTGAAACCGATCGGCGCTACACATGAAGGGTGTTCACGCGAACACCTTCCATACCTGACCCGGGCAAACGCTCGGGACAGGTTATTCCGCGGTTCAACGGCAAAATCGGCATTATCACCAGGGTGTGCACGGCAATCGCCACCGCAGCGGTCGGCTTGGCAGCAAGCTCGCACGCCAACCCCTACTCCGAGCAGTTCCAGTCGCCGTCGGGAGACATCTCCTGCAACCTGGTTAACTACCCTCCCTTCGACACTCACTCGCTCGCGAAGAACTTCGTGCAGTGCGACATCGTTAACCAGACCTGGGTGCCACCGCGGCCGCCCCCGCAGGGCCGGGCCGACGCCACCAGCACCCTCGTTCTCATGCGGGGCCAGTTGCCGATTGTGGGCTACAGTCCAGGCACCTTGGCGGCCTCCGACCCGGTGAATTACGACCAACCGCTTTCAGCGGGTGCGATCACCTGCAGCAGCGAGCAGTCCGCGGTGAAATGCACCGACACCAGCACCGGGCACTTCTTCCGAGTGTCGCAGGAGTCGTACGAGCTGGGGTGATGACCCCCAGCTCGTACGACGTCCCTGCACTCAGGCGGCGACCAGTTCGTCCGCGCGCTTCGGCCCGGTGCTCGCGCGGTCCTTGGGCGGTAGGGCCAGTTTGACGATCTTGCGCACGACGGTCCCGAACTGTTTTGGCAACGAGCCCGAGTTGTACGGGATGCCGTAGCGTTCGCAGATCTCTTGCACCTCGGCCGCGATCTCGGAATAACGGCGCGCGGGGATGTCCGGGAACAGGTGGTGCTCGATCTGGTGCGACAGGTTGCCGGACAGTAAGTGGAAGAGCTTGCCGCCAGTCAGATTCGCCGATCCGAGCACCTGGCGGAAGTACCACTGGCCACGGGACTCGTTTTTGGTCTCTTCGACGGTGAATTCCTGTGTGCCATCGGGGAAATGGCCGCAGAAGATGATCATGTAAGACCACACATTGCGCATCAGGTTCGCCGACATGTTGCCGGCGAACACGAATGGTGCGAACGGCCCCGCCAGCAGCGGGAAGGCGACGTAGTCCTTGAGGGTCTGCCGGCGCGTCTTGCGCCAGATGGCCTGGAGAGTCTCGCGCTTGTCCGCGAGGCTGATTTCGCCGGAGCGAATCCGCTCGGTTTCCATTTCGTGCAACGCAACCCCGTACTGGAACAGCACCATCAGCAGGAACGCGTAGACGGGGTTGCCCCAGAAGTACGGCTTCCACGGCTGGTCTTCGCTCATCCGCAGGATGCCATAGCCGATGTCGCGGTCCATACCCACGATGTTGGTGTGGGTGTGGTGCATGTAGTTGTGCGAGTGCCGCCACTGGTCGGCCGGGCACGCGGTGTCCCACTCGAAGTCGCGGCCGCGGATCGTCGGGTCACGCATCCAGTCGTACTGGCCGTGCATGATGTTGTGGCCGATCTCCATGTTGTCGAGGATCTTTGCCACTCCGAGCATCGCGGTTCCCGCCAGCCAGGCCGGCGGCAGGATCCCGGCGAACAGCAAGGCACGGCCGCCGACTTCGAGCGCGCGCTGCGTCTTGATGACGCGACGGATGTAGTCGGCGTCGCGCTGGCCGAGGTCGGCCAACACGCGTTCCTTGATGGCGTCGAGCTCGCGGCCGAAAGCGTCGGCCTGTTCGGGTGTCAGGGCGATCTTGGGCTGTGTCATGAATTTCTCCAGCTTCTCTAGAGGGCGATATCGACGTCGCCGACGGGGACGGACACACAGATCTGCACGTCTTCGTCGGGCGCGGTGGACACCGCGCCGGTGGTCAGGTTGCGCACGACGCCGCCGGTCTTGCGACGCGTGCAGGTGTGGCAGATGCCCATCCGGCATCCGCTCTCCGGGGAGAGGCCAGCCGATTCGGCTTGCTCGAGCAGCGAGCGGCCATCGTCGACGACCTCAATATCGCTGTCCGCGAAGGTCACTCGACCACCGGACGGCGCCGCGGGCAGGTCCAGCGTCGGCGGCACGAAGCTTTCCGATTGCACGTTCTTGCAGTGCTCGCGGACCGCATCGATCAAAGCCGTCGGCCCACAGACGAATACGGCATCGGGTTCCGGCATCGCGGCCGCCAGGTGCTCAGGGCCGAACCGGCCTTCGAGATCGCCACCGGCCGAACGGGTGTAGCCGTGCAGCACCCGCACGCCTGGCATCGCGGCGAGCTCGTCGCGGTAGCAGGCGTCGGCGCGGTTGCGGACGTAATGCACGAACGCGATTTCACCAGGGTGGTCCTCGTCGACCAGCGTGCGCAGCATCGCCATGACTGGCGTGATGCCGCTTCCACCGGAGACGAGCAGAATCCGCCGGGGTCGTTGTGCCGGCAGGACGAAGTCGCCGCCGACGCCGCCGAGCCCGACCACCATCCCCCGCCGGGCGCGCTCGTAGAGGAATGTCGAGACCAGCCCGCCGTCGTGATGACCGATCGTCAGCTCGAGATGCGAGGCGCACTCGGCGTTGGCCGGTGAATAGCAGCGGGTGTGTTGGCGGCCGTCGATCTCAACGCTGAGGTTGACATACTGACCGGCCTTCACGGTGCCGGCGAATGCCTCGTTGGGCGCCAGCACGAGAGTGACGCTGCGTGGGGTGGTCCGCCGCACGTCGACGACCTTCGCGCGGCCCTCGCCACGCGTCCAGGTCGGGGCCACCAGCTCGGTGTACCGGTCGACGCCGTGTGGGCCGGTGAGCAGGTTGACCAGGTCGGAGCCCAGCACCCGCTGTTTCAAAGTCTGAGTGAACACATGTATACCGTGCGGCAGGATGATGCATGTCGTCAAGGGTTTCTGCAGGTCTGTGGTACGGTTCACACAGTGAACAGTCGTACGCCTAGCTCACGCCCGCACCGGTCGGGTCACGGGCGAAGCCGCGAAGGACCGTCCCGCGAGGAGCGCAAAGAGGCGACCCGGCGGGCCATCGTCGCTGCGGCGCTCAAGCTGCTCGACGACCGCAGTTTCAGCGGCCTGAGCCTGCGCGAAGTGACCCGGGAGGCCGGGATCGTGCCGGCGGCGTTCTACCGTCACTTCGAGTCGATGGAAGCCCTCGGGCTGGTCTTGATCGACGAGTCGTTTCGCACGTTGCGCGACATGCTGCGCGGCGCCCGCGCCGGCAAGCTCGATCCCAACCGGGTGATCGAGTCGTCCGTCGAGATCGTCGTCGCAAGCGTCACCGAGCGTCGCGAGCATTGGCGCTTCATCGGCCGCGAGCGCTCGAGCGGCGTCACCGTGTTGCGCTACGCCATCCGCACCGAATTCCGGTTGCTCACCTCGGAGCTGGCCACCGACCTCGCCCGGTTCCCGGGCTTGAACGCGTGGAGCACCGACGACCTCAACATCCTGGCGACCTTGTTCGTCAACTCGATGATCGTCGTCGCCGAGGCATTCGAAGATGCCCAAAGCGTCGAGGCGCTTGAGGAGATTCGGCGCACCGCGGTCAAGCAGTTGCGGTTGATCGTGATCGGTGTCAACGGCTGGCGCAGCAGCCCCTGATCACGCGTGTTCTAGCCCTTCAGGTTCTCGGCGCAGCGAATCAAAGCCTCAGCGACGGTTCGCCGGTCGCGCGCCGAAATGCCCTGCAGCATCTCCGCTTCGACACCGAACACCGCTTCGTGCGCAGCACTGAGCCGCCGTGATCCCAGGCGAGTCAGCGACAGCGACCGCGAGCGTCCCCGCGGCCGAGTGTGACCGGTCTCGACCAAACCCGCCGCGCGCAACCCGGTCAGCACGTCCTGCAAGGACTGCCGGGTCACGAAGCACAGCCGCGCCAACTCGGCGGCTGAAGCATCCGGATGCTCAGCGAGCGCTCGCAGCGTGGCGTACTGGGCCATCGAAAGGCCAGTGGATTTCAGTGTGGCGTCGCATCGACGCCGCAAGCCTTGCTGGACTCGTTTGACCAGATAGCCGACGGAGCGTTCGGACTCGGACAGCTGCATGACAGGAACCTTACATCAGTGATAGGGTTACGTCAGGAACCTGACAAAGGAGGAAACCCATGTCCCTCATCACCGCACACGCCGAGCACGCCACGCTGATCAACGTTTTCACCGTGGAACCCGAACGGGCGCGACAACTCGCCGACCTGTTGACGAAAGCCACCGAAGAAGTGATGCAGCACGTCGACGGGTTCATCTCCGCCAACATTCACCTGAGCACCGACGGCACCCGCGTGGTCAACTACGCGCAGTGGCGCGACGCCACGGCTTTCCAGGCGATGCTGCAGAACACCACGGCCCAGCAGCACATGGCGCAGTGCGCCGAATTGGCCACCGGCTACGACCCCCACTTCTACACCGTCGAGTCGGTACACACCGCCAAGGTCTGAAACGGGGCGATGATGGTGCAATGGGCACCAGAATGCGAGACCTGCTCGGCAGCGCGCTGACGTCGCTGCGCTACGAGGCATGCGAGAAGCGCCTGCGGATTTCCCTGGACGGCGACCCGGTGGCCGACACGGTCAACGGAATGCTGGTCTGGGAGCCGCGGCGGCTGGTCCCGACGTATGCGGTGCCGGAGGCCGACGTCGTGGCCCGACTGGAATCGGTGGGCAGAGTCGACGATCTCGCCGAGTTGCCGGTCCTGGTCCCGACAAACCCCTTCTCGGCGCACACCTGCACCGGAGAAATGCTCGACGTCGTCGTCGGCGCGGCCAGGCGCGCGTCGGCAGCCTTTCGTCCCGACGATCTCGACCTCGCCGGCTACCTCACCTTCGACTTCAGCGCGTTCGACTGGCACGAAGAAGACGAGCCGGTCGTCGCCCATCCGCACGATCCGTTCAAACGCATCGACATCCTCGCCAGCAGCCGGCATGTCCGGATCGAGTCGCAAGGCCGGCTGTTGGCCGAGTCGTCGCGGCCGCTGCTGCTGTTCGAAACCTTGCTGCCCCTGCGGTTCTACCTTCCGCGCGCCGACGTCGTCGCCGATCTCGAGCCGAGCGACACGGTCAGCGATTGCGCGTACAAGGGCCGGGCGTCGTACTTCTCGGTCCCCGACGGTCCCGCGGATGTGGCCTGGACCTATCACCAGCCGCTGCGCGAAGCCGAGCCGATCCGCGACCACGTCGCATTTTTCAACGAGCGGGTGGACGTCATCGTCGATGGCCAACGCCGACAACGGCCCACCACCCCGTGGTCAGACTGACGTATTGGCTACCGCGCGCCGCAAAGACGGCAAACTCGCCGACATCACCGGGCCCGGCATCACCGATCGGTGGGGCGTCACCTGCGCCGACCTGGGCGCGTCGATACTCGCACCCAACGGGACGCTGGTCTCGGTGTTCGGAGACACCTTCTCGGGCAACAGCGTTGGGCACGGCGACTGGCGTTCGCCGGTGATACTCATCGGCACCGGCGACGCCGATCACCCGATCAGCTATCAGCGCGCCGGCGGTGCGGATCCCGAATACGCCCAACAGCTTTGGCGCTACACGCACCGCACCGGCAGGTCAGGCCGGCCCCGCCGGGGCATCAGCACGGTGATCCCGTCCGACCTCCTGCGGGTGGACGACACGCTCTACCTGCACGCGATCGTCAACCGGGGTTTCGGCAACGTGGTGTGGACCGAGATCTGGAAGTCCGAGGACAGCGGCATCTCCTGGCGACGCCTGAACACGAAGTTCCCGGCCGGCCTGCACGACGGTCACGCGCAATGCTGGTCCTGGGATTACGACCCGGTCGACGGTTGGGTTTACGTCGTCTCCACCGGCTTTCAGCGCGACAAGGGCATCATCCTGAAGCGGGTCCGTCCACAACACATCGGCGATCGCCGCAAGTACTCCGGCTGGGGGCGCTCGAGCGGTCGCTGGTCCTGGGGCAAGGAGCCGACCCCGTTGACGCCCAACGGCGAGACGTGGGGCGAGCTGTCGCTGCGGCGGTTGACGAAAGACAAGTGGGTCCTCGGCGGATTCGTGTCGTCGAATTACGCACTCGGCTACCGGATTATCGAAGCTCCCACCGCTGTGCACGATGCACCGCTACAGCGGCCGGTCATCGGATCTGAATGGGACGCCGAAGACCACGCCAAAAGCCGTGTCGCGCAGCTGTACGGCGGATACGTGCTGCCCGGCTCGAAGCTGGATGTCGTCGGCGGGGTCGGCCTGGTGGTGTCACAGTGGCACACCGCACATGGATGGCCTTACCGGACAATGCAATTCCGGGCGACGCTGCGCGACACGACCAAACGTTACCTATCCACGTTGAATAGCGAGTCGCCATCCTCAGGGGTTCCGTCGATCTGGCCGCGATGGACGCGGGCCGGTCGTTCTGCTGCTGGCCCCGCGTCGGGCAGCACATCGGGTTCCTCGGCGGCTACCTTGTCGTCGAGGGATTCGCCCTCTTCAGCTTCACGTGCCGTCATGCCGAACTTGTCGGCCTCGCTCCAGTCGTCGGGCGGGTCGACGACGATGTCGCCGTCGTCATTGCGGACCTCGTCGGAGTCGGTTGACTCACTCGGGTTCAGGGTGTCGTCGCTAGCCATAGCCACTCGGTTGCCCTCGAGCTTGGGCGGCTAAACGCCAATAGAAATAACATTCCGACTCGCCGTCGCTGTGGGCGCGTTGCCGCTCGCCCTCGTTCATGATTGCGACACTCGGAAAATATCGCCGAAGAAGTACTTGGTGCGCTAGGAAAATTTGCGGCGTTCGGTGATTGCGTGGCGCGGTTGGCCCCTCGGCGCATTGCTTCGTCGGCGTGCATTCACGGCCAAACATGTTGGCAGTCCAGGGAATTAAGGCGCCAGCGCCGGGATCGCAGCCTGGTCGGGCACGTCCGCCGCAGGCTTCTTGGGCAGGAACACGGCGGGAATCAGCGTCGTGAGGGCGAAACCCACCGCCACGACGAACACCACCGTGTAGGCGTGCGACAGGTCGCTCGTCACATGGTCCATGAAACCCGGTGCCAGCACCTGCGGCGGCAGCTGCGATGGGTGGGGTGACACGCCACGTTTGGTTAGCTCTTGCTTCAGCGCGACGACTTTGCCTGCCGCCTGGATGAATTGGCTGCGGTTGAACTGACTGGTCAGAATCACCGACATCAACGCGGTACCGATCGACCCCGCGACCTGGAGGTTGACGTGAATCAACGTCGACCCGCCCGCCACCTGATGCGGCGCCAGTCCCCGCACCGCGCAGCCGAACACCGGCATCATCGTGCTGCCGATACCCATGCCCATGACTGCCATGCCGGTCAGCAGCATCGGCGTGTACGCATATTGGTGGCTGACACCGTAGGCGAATGTGCCCATGCCGATGGCGATCAGCGTGATCCCCGCCAGCACAACCCAACCCGGTCCGCGCTTGTCCATGATCCGGCCGGCGATCGGCATCGTCAGCATCGCTCCAAGGCCCCGGGGCATCATATGCACACCGGACTGCAGCGGCGTCTGACCGAGCAATTGCTGGAAGTAACTGGGGATCAGCAACAGGGCGCCGAAGAACGCGATCGCGAGCAACACCATTGTCGTGTTGGCCAATGCGACGGTCCGGTTCTTGAACAGTCGCAGGTCGAGCAGCGGGTGATCGGACTGGAACAGCGCGTGGAACACGAACCCGATGATCAGGAGCAGGCCGACTGATGCGGGAATCCACACCGCGCGATGGGTGACAGTGCCGTGTGCGGGCAGGGACGACACGCCGTAGAGGAACAGGGCCAAGCCGGGCGAGAGCAGCAGCATGCCGAGGAAGTCGAATGTCTGCGACGGGTGCGCTTCATCCCGCTTGAAGACGACCGCCGCCAGCGTGAACGCCAGGGCGCCGATCGGAATGTTGATCAGGAAGATCCACTGCCAGCCGAAGGAGCCGATCAGCCAGCCGCTGAGAACCGGGCCTCCCATTGGGCCCAGCAGCGTAGCGATGCCGAGCACCGCCATCAACCGGCCCAGCCGTTTCGGGCCGGCCGCGCGGGTCAGGATGGTAAAGGCCAGCGGCATCAGCATCCCGCTGCCCAAGCCCTGCACCACCCGGAAGATGATCAGCAGGGTGATGTTGGGTGCCAGCGCGCACAGCAGCGACCCGAGGGTGAAGGCCAGCACCGATCCCATGAAGAGCCGCCTGGCGCCGAACCGGTCGGCCGCCCAACCGGTCAGCGGGATCACCGTTGCCAGGGCCAGCGTGTTTCCCGTCATGGTCCACGCCACGACGGCCTGGGTGGTGTGGAATTCGATGACGAACGTGCGCTGCGCGACGCTGACCACCGTGGTGTCCAGGCTTGCCATCAGGGCGGCGAGCACGCAGACGCCGGCGATCTTGAGCAGGCCGGCATCGAGGTCCTCGGGATATTCAATTGGCCTGGGATTCACGGTGCAACATACCACTTAGACAGCCGCCCGGAAGCTGTAGATGTGCTGTGCACCAACACAATTGACGGCAGAGACACGCCGATGACGCATCCGATGCAGCACGACGCGGTCGAGATTTGCCTGTACAAGCGTCTACCGCTGCGTTGGCAAAGCAAGGGCGTCGGTGTCGGCGGTGTCATCGATGTCGTGGGTCGGTGGCTGGGGCAGGTGATGGTCGCCGCGGGGGTAGACGACTTGCGGCCACCAGAACCACCGTCCCAGCAGGGTGGCGATCGAGGGCATCAGCAGCGTTCGCACGACCAGTGTGTCGAGCAGTAGGCCGATGGCGATGGTGGAACCCAGCTGAGCGATGATGAGCAGACTGCTCCCGAGCATGGAGGCCATCGTGACGGCGAACACCAGGCCCGCAGAGGTCACCACGCTACCGGTGCCGGCCATCGACCGGATCATTCCGGTCTTGAGTCCGGCGTGGATCTCGTCCCTGATCCGGGAGACCAGCAGCAGGTTGTAGTCAGATCCGACCGCCAACAGGATGATGACCGACATCAACATCACCAGCCACTCGATTTTCAGGCCGACAAGGTCCTGCCAGACGAGCACCGAGAGCCCGAAGGATGCCGCAATGGAACTGCCCGCGGTGCCGACGATCACTGCTGCGGCGACCAGACTTCGGGTGAGGATCAGCATGATCATGAAGATCAGCGTGAGCGAGGACACCACCACGATCATCAGGTCATATTTGGCGCCGTCGGCCATGTCTGCGTAGGTGGCGGCCGTCCCACCCAGATAGATTTTGGCGTCGGACAGGGAGGACATTTTCAGGCCGTCCTGGGCGGCTTTTCTCTCCGCGCCGACACGCGCGATTCCCTCCGGGGTCATCGGATCATCCTGGTGGGTGATGAAGGCCCGAGCGGACTTGCCGTCGGGTGAGAGGAACATTTTCAAGCCCCGCTGGAACTCGGGGTTTTGGAAGGCTTCGGGTGGCAGGTAGAAGAGGTCACCGTTCTTGGCGGTGTCGAAACTTTGCCCCATGACGATCGCGGTGTCATTGTTCGCCGCATTTTGGTTCTGTATTGCCGCCATGGTGCTTATCGTTGCCTGTATCAATGCCCGGGTGTTCTTCGTGGTCTCGATAATCGGGATCAGCAGCGCGAGCGTCTGCGGCAGAAGAAAATCCAGTTTTTGCGTGTCTTGGTTGATATTGTGCACCTTCTCGGTGAGCTGATCGACGCTGTCCAAGGCGTCGAACAACGATCTCAGCGACCAGCAAGATGGAATATCGAAGCAGTGCTTGTCCCAATAGAAGTAGGACCTGATCGGCCGATAGAAATCGTCGAAATCCGCAATGCGATCTCGCAAGTCGTCGGTGATACCCGTCAGGTCGTTGGTGTTTTGAGCCAGGTCGTGAGTGGCGGCAACGACCTGGCTCAAAACACCGTAGAGCCGCTGGGTGGTCTCGGTGAGGATCTGCAAATCGTCGGCCGTCTTCTGCAGATTAGCGATGCTAGTTTGCTGGAACGGATATTGCTGCATGGTGCTCTGGCCTTGCATGCTGTTCTGGAACGGTATCGAGCTGTGCTGAATCGGAATTCACAGCGGCCGGGTGATGTCCTGGACCATGGCGATACCGTGAGCGTTGAGGACGTTTCTGGCCACCCTGTCCAAAACCAGCATGTCGGCCGGATTACGCATGTCGTGTCCGGCCTCGACCATCAAGATGTCCGGATTCA
>DASQRI010000164.1:0-7001 GCA_035642975.1 Mycobacterium sp. | reverse complement strand
GGCTATGTGTTGGGCGCAAAGGCCGGACGGCGTCGCTACGAGCAGATCGTCGGCACCTACCGCGCCATGACCAGCAGCCCGGCCGCCAAGTCGATGATCGAAGCGGGACGGCGCACGATCGCGAATCGGGTCTCGCCCGACTCGCGGATGGTGACGTTGACCGAGATCGACGACGCGACCAGCGTCGTCGAACCGCAGAGCCCGCGCCGTGACGATCGCAAGCGCGGCGAAGCCGGGCGCAGCGGGTCGTCACAAAGGTCCGGTGACGATCGCAAGCGCGGCGAAGCCGGGCGCAGCGGGTCGTCACAAAGGTTCAGCGCGCCCTGACGGGCGAGCTCGTCAGGCGGTGAGATCGTCGCCGCTGGCCTGCTGCAGCAGGCTGCGCCGGTAGGCCTCCATCGCGACCAGGTCACCGAACAGGGCGTGGTACTCGTCGCCCTGCTCCACCGGTGACATCCGCTGCAACTTGGACTTGACCTCCGCGATCTGCCTGCCTATCCAGACCTCCTGCAGACGGGCCAACACCCCAGCGATGTAGCGCGGCAGCTTGTCGTCGTCGTCGACCCGGACGGCCTCGACGCCGAGTTCGGTGATCAACCCGGCCGCGGCCGGCGACAGGGCCTTTTGGCGCACCGCATCGAGCCACTCCGCCCCGCCCGCGCCGGTCCCGGTACCGCCGGCCGCGCCGATCGCCCTGCAGACCGCGGCGTAGCCGGGGTGGGTGAAGCTTTCGACGGTCAGCGCATCGAACACCGGCCCGGCCAGCGCCGGATACTGCAGCGCCGATTTGAGCACCTCGCGCTGCGGCCACAGTGTGGGGTCACTGGGGTCGGGACGAACCGCGGTGGGCGCCGGCACGCCGCCGTTGGCCTGGGCAGCGCCGGCACGACGTGGTTTGGCGCGGCCTTGCGCCGCAGGGCTTTTGGCCTCTTCCCGTACTCGGCCGATGACTTGTGCGACATCCGGCCAGCCGACCCAGCCCGCCAGTTGGCGCGCGTACTCGTCGCGCAGGGTCGGGTCCTTGATCTGCGCGACGATCGGCACGCAACGACGCAGTGCGTCCACCCGGCCCTCGGCGTTGTCCAGGTCCATCTCGGTCAGAGTGGTGCGAATCGCGAACTCGAACAACGGGGTTCGCCGCGCCACCAGATCGCGCAGTGCGCCATCGCCGGACGCCAGTCGCAGATCGCAGGGATCCATGCCATCGGCGGCGACGGCGACGAAAGACTGGCCGGCCAGATGCTGCTCACCGGCGAAAGCCTTGAGCGCCGCCGCCCGGCCCGCTTCGTCGCCGTCGAACACGTAGATCAGTTCACCGCGAAAGAAGTTGTCGTCCATCATCAGTCGACGCAGCATCGCGAGGTGCTCGTCACCGAATGCGGTGCCGCAGGACGCCACCGCCGTCGTCACCCCGGACAGGTGCATCGCCATCACGTCGGTGTAGCCCTCGACGACGACGGCCTGATGCCCCTTGGCGATGTCGCGCTTGGCCAGTTCGATACCGAACAACGCCGACGACTTCTTGTACAGCAACGTCTCCGGAGTGTTGACGTACTTGGCCTCCATCGGGTCGTCGTCGAACAGCCGACGCGCCCCGAACCCGATCACCTCGCCGGCCGAGGTGCGGATCGGCCACAACAATCTGCGGTGAAAACGGTCCATCGGGCCGCGTCGTCCCTCTCGCGACAAGCCCGCGGCCTCGAGCTCTTTGAATTCAAAGCCCTTGCGCAGCAGATGTTTCGTCAGCGAATCCCAACCCGACGGTGCGAATCCGCAACCGAAGTGCCGGGCGGCGTCGGCCTCGAAGTTCCGCTCGGTCAGGTATTTCCGCGCGGGTTGTGCCTCCGGGGATTCCAGCGCCGACGCGTAGAACGCCAGCGCCTCGGCGTTGGCGGCAAGCAGTCGGCTGCGACTGCCCCGGTCGCGCTGCACACTGGTGGCCGCCCCGGTATAGCTGATCGTGTGCCCGATCCGGTCGGCCAGCAGTTCGACGGCCTCGACGAAGCTGACGTGTTCGATCTTCTGGACGAAGGCATACACGTCGCCGCCCTCGCCGCAGCCGAAGCAATGGAAGTGGCCGTGGTTGGGCCGCACGTGAAACGACGGCGACTTCTCGTCGTGAAATGGGCAGAGGCCCTTGAGCGAATCCACGCCGGCACGGCGCAGCTGGACATAGTCGCCGACGACGTCTTCGATGCTGACTCGTTCGCGGATGGCGGCGATATCGCGATCGGAGATACGGCCGGCCATCGGCCCAGTGTAGAGCCGGCCCTCGACGATGCCGGTTACTTGACTAACTGGTGCCGATCACGCCGCAGGCCAATCGCTTCTCCGCGTCGGGGCTGTGCTCGGCGCCGTGCAGCATGAGTGCGGTCTTGCTGCCGGCCAGTAGGTCGTCCCTGGTGAAGGCGTCGGTGGTGGTCACCAGGTACGCCGCGCCGTCTTGGCGAACCTCGAGCGACGTCAAGTCACCGCTGGGCGGCTCCCCGGTGTGCCCCGGTGCCTGGTAGTGCATGCCGGCCGACATGAAGTCGCCCGGCGCCCCACCCATCGTCGGGTCGACCGAGTTGGGATCGCACTTGCCGATCTCGTGGATGTGCAGGCCGTGGAATCCCGGCGTCAGGATGTGGTCGGCGGTCGTTTTCACCGTGACCGTGGCGTATCCGTTGGCGAACTCGAAGGTGGCGGTGGCCACCGACCGGCCGTCGGCGGTGTGCAGTTGGGCGGTGAGCGTTTGAGCGCCGGGCGCAACGCTTGCTGAGCTCGCGGGGCTCGAAGGCTGATGAGAGCTACAGCCGCTCAGCGCGGCGACGGCCGACATGGTGGCGATTACTGCAGTGGACTTCAACATGGTTGGGAGCCTAGACCGACAACCTTGGTCGACGGCTCAGGTCTGGGTGGTCTCGATGCGTTCCAGGCGTCCCTCGGTGTAGGAGGCGATTTGGTCGACGATCACCCGGAGCCGCTCGCCGTCGCTGGCGGCGGTGTTGAAAGCCGGCACGAACACCGGGTCGAGAGTGCTGGGCGCGCCGGCCAGCAGCCAGCGCGCCACCCGATGGATGCGCTCCCGTTGCTGGGCCTGGATTTCGCGGTGCCGCGGATCGGACATGATGAACTGCAGCGCAAGGGTCTTGAGCACCGCGACCTCGGCACGCACCACCTCGGGCACGGCCAGATCGGCCTGGTACCGGGCCAGCGGGCCGGGACCGGCGGCCGCCCGGGTGGCCGCGATCGCCACCGAGGCGAACCGGCCCACCAGTTCGCTGGTCAACCGCTTGAGCGCTACCGACGCCGACAGCGTCGCGTCGTATTTGCCGACCGCGGCGACCACCGGCAGCCCCGACAGTCGTTGCGCGGCCGCGGCCAGGTCGTCGGCGGGCATCCCGGAGAAGTCGCGTTCACCGAGCTCGGCCAGCGCGGCGGCGTCGTCATCGTCGGCGAGGACGCGTAAGTCGATCCGACCGGAGACGACACCGTCCTCCACGTCATGCACCGAATAGGCGACGTCGTCGGCCCAGTCCATCACTTGGGCTTCCAGACAGGTTTTCTCCACGGGCGCGCGTTCGCGCACCCAGGCGGCGGCGTCGCGGTCGACGTCGTAGAAGCCGAATTTGCGCCCGCGCCGACGGCGCGTCCACGGATATTTGGTGACCGCGTCCAGCCCCGCCCGGGTCAGGTTCAGCCCCACGCTATGTCCTTGCTGGTCAAGGACTTTGGGCTCCAGGCTGGTGAGGATCCGGAAGTTTTGCGCATTCCCCTCAAAGCCGCCGTGCGCCCCCGCGACCTCGTCGAGCGCCTGCTCGCCGTTGTGCCCGTAGGGCGGGTGCCCGATGTCGTGAGCCAACCCGGCCATGTCGACAAGGTCGGGATCGCAGCCCAACCCGATCGCCATCCCCCGCCCGATCTGGGCGACCTCCAGCGAATGGGTCAGTCGTGTGCGCGGGGTGTCACCTTCCCGCGGGCCGACAACCTGCGTCTTGTCAGCCAGCCGGCGCAGTGCGGCGCTGTGCAGAACCCTGGCGCGGTCCCGGGCGAAGTCGCTGCGATGCTGACCCTCAGTGCCCGGCAAGCCGGCGGTCTTCGGCGCTTCGGGCACCACCCGCTCGCGGTCGAAATCGTCATAGGGGTCTTGCTGAGTCATCGACGCACAGTCTGCCAGCAGCACGGGGTACGACCGCGCGGTGCACTACATGGATCGCTCTGGGGCCGGCGTCCTCACGGGTCTAGATTGTCGAGCATGAGCACAGTCCGCTCGCTCGCCGTGTTTATGGCGATGCTGATTACCGCTTTACTGGTGGCACCATCGGCGGCCGCACAGCCGCCGTTCCGGCTGTCCAGCTACATCACCGACAACACCGGGGTATTGACCGGCCCTGGCCGCGACGCGATCCAGTCGGCCACCGGAAAGCTTTACTCCGATCGCCGCATCCAGTTGTGGGTGGTGTTCGTCGACAACTTCTCCGGACAACCCGCCGTCAGTTGGGCGGAAAACACGCGGGCCGCCAGCGACTTAGGCGATTTCGACGCGGTGCTCGCCGTAGCGACCGTCGACCATTCGTACGCGTTCCTCGTCCCCAACCGGGTGCAAACGATCACCTCCGGTCAGGTCGACGATCTGCGGCGCAACCAGATCGAACCCGCGCTGCGCCGCGGCGACTGGAGCGGGGCGGCGGTCGCCGCGGCCAACGGGCTCGACCGGGGGCGGGAGCCGACGAACGCGGCGCCGCTGCTGATCGGGTTGGGCGTGATCATTGTCGCGGTGCTGGTCTTGTATGTGGTGATGCGTTACCGGCATCGTCGACGGCGCGCAGCCGAGCTCGCCGCCGCCAAGCGTGTCGACGCCACCGATCCAGACGCGTTGGCGGCGCTGTCACTGGGCGCCCTCGACGACCTGTCGCGCTGGAAGGTCGTCGACGTCGACAACGCGGTACGCACCAGCGCCAACGAGCTGGCGCTGACGATCGAGGAGTTCGGCGAACAGCGAACCCAGCCGTTCACCCGTGCGGTGGACAGCGCCAAAGCGGCTCTGGCCCAGGCGTTCACCGTGCGTCAACAACTCGACGACGCGATACCCGAGACGCGGACGAAACGGCGCGACCTACTGACCGAGGTTATCGTCGCCGCGGCACGCGCCGACCGGGAGCTGGAGTCGCAGCGGGAGGCCTTCGAGGAGATGCGCGACCTGGTCGTCAACGCACCAGCGCGCCTCGACGCCCTGACTCAACAGGTCGTCGACCTGACGGCGCGCATGGGCCCGGCCGAACAGCGAATGACCGAGCTGCACAACGAATTCGCCGCTGCCGCACTGACTTCGGTTGCCACCAACGTCTCGACCGCCAAGGATCGGCTGGCCTTCGCGGACCAGAACCTCAGCCGGGCCCGCGATCTGGCGGCCAAGCCGGTCAGCGGCGAACAGAGCGGTCTGGTCGACGCGGTGCACGCCGCCGAATCGTCGCTCGGGCAGGCCCGAGCGTTGCTGGACGCCGTGGACAGCGCGGCCAACGACATTCGGCACGCGGTCGACACCCTGCCGTCGCTGATCGCCGACATCCAGGGCGGTATCGAGCACGCCGACGCACAACTGCAGAGCGCGCAAAAGACCAAGGCGCCGCACATCCGCGACCTGGCCAGTGCCCGCGACGCGGCGGCCACGGCTCTCGACACCGCCCGCTCCAGCGGTTCGGCCGATCCGCTCGGCGCGTTCACCCGGCTGAACAAGGCCGACGCCGACCTGAACCAGTTGCTGGCCACCGTCGCCGAAGAGCAGGCAACCGCCGAGCGTCTCAGCCGGACCTTGGAACAGGCGTTGTTCACCGCGCAGTCGCGGGTGCATGCCGTGTCCGAGTACATCGACACCCGCCGCGGCAGCGTCGGACCCGAGGCCCGTACCCGTCTCGCCGAGGCGAGCCGACAACTGGAAGCGGCACAGGACAAACAGTCGAGTGATGTGGGCGAAGCGATCACCCATGCCAATAGCGCAGCGACGCTGGCGGCGCAGGCGCAGTCACTGGCCGACGCCGACGTGCAATCCGCCCAGCGCGCCTACGCCGGACGCTACGGCGGTGGCAACAACACGGGCGCGATGATGGGCGGCATCATCATCGGCGACATGCTCGGCGGAGCCATGGGAGGCGGTTTCGGCGGCGGCTGGGACGGTGGTTTCGGTGGCGGCTGGGGCCCGACGTCGTTCGGCGGCTCGTCCGGCTCCGACGGCGGCTTCATGGGCGGCGGCGGCAGATTCTGAGGTTGCGGAAACACGCTGCGACGCAACGGAAATAGGAGGGCGCGGCAGCTCACCACGCCCAAGTGTGCTGCCGCGCCAAGTCGTGACATGCCAGGGTGCTCACATCACCGACTCATCATGTTGCTCACGTGAGCAATAGTCGCGAAGATGACGAAAATTCTTCGAAAGTTTGCTTCCGCAGTCGATCTTGGCTAGCAGCCCCGCAGCCGCGAGCCCAAATAATCGACCACCGCGTCGATGCCCACCCGCTCCTGCGTCATGGCGTCGCGTTCGCGGATCGTGACGGCGTTGTCGTCGAGTGAGTCGAAATCCACCGTCACGCAATACGGCGTGCCGACCTCATCCTGCCGGCGGTACCGCCGGCCGATCGCCCCGGCGTCGTCGAAGTCGACGTTCCAGTACTTGCGCAATTCGGCAGCCAGATCACGGGCCTTGGGACTGAGATCGGCGTGCCGGGACAACGGGAGTACCGCGGCCTTGACCGGCGCCAGCCGCGGATCAAAGCGCAGCACGGTGCGTTTGTCCATCCCGCCCTTGGCATTGGGCGCCTCGTCCTCGTGGTAGGCATCGATCAGAAACGCCATGAAGGATCGGGTCAGACCCGCTGCCGGTTCGATCACGTACGGCACGTAGCGAGTGTCGCTGCCCTGATCGTAGAACGACAGGTCGACGCCGGAATGCTTTGTGTGCGTTGATAAGTCGAAGTTTGTACGGTTGGCGACACCTTCGAGCTCGCCCCACGGGTTGCCCTGGAAGC
>DASQRI010000163.1:0-2511 GCA_035642975.1 Mycobacterium sp. | reverse complement strand
CCCGTCTTCGTCGACGTCGGCGGCGTTCAGCTCTCCGGCGGCCCATCGGGTGAGGAAATCCACGCCGACGGCCCGGACGAGTGGCTCAGCGAACTGGTCGTTGATCAGGGGGTTGTCGGCCTTGGTGGCGACGGCCCGGGCCGCGGCAACCATGGTCGCTGTTGCGCCTACGCTGGTCGCGAGGTCCCAGGTGTCGTTGTCGGTGCGCGGCATGCGTGCTCCTTGGGTAGGTTGGGACATTACTTAGTTAGTATAACAAGTAGTTAGTCCATTTAACAAGTCTGGTGAGCGGCCCGTCACGAGCGACCGGCGTTATTGTCTTCGCGCAGGGTCCCGAACGGAGACGTGCAGTGAGCGAGCGAGCAGACCGCCAGGACATCGCCGATGTCCTGCTGCGCTACGCCACCGGGATAGACCAGCGCGACTGGCCGCTGTTCCGCACCGTCTTCACCGACGACTGCGAACTGGATTACGGCGAGGTCGGCGCCTGGAAGGGTGTCGATGCGGTGACCGAGTTCATGCAGCAGGCGCACGCGATGGCCGGCCACACCATGCACCGGTTGACCAATCAGGTGATCACCGTCGGCGGTGACTCCGCCGCGGCGCGCACCTACGTCGACGCGCTGATCATGCTCTCCGACAACAGCTCCGGCGTGAACGCGGCCGGCTTCTACGAGGACGAATTGGTCCGCACCGATGACGGGTGGCGTGTCACGCGTCGTCGCTTCATTCAGGTGCGGGTGGCTCCGATTGGACAACCGTCATGACATTTGCGACCAAGTACGGCCCGTGGGCAGTCGTCGCGGGTGCCTCCGACGGCGTCGGCGCGGCGTTCGCCGAGGGGATTGCCGAGCGCGGGGTCAACGTCGTGCTGGTGGCGCGCCGCCAAGGTGTGCTCGACGACGTGGCCGCCGGGATCGAGGACCGCACCGACGCGCAAACCCGCACGCTGGCAGTCGATCTCGCCGAACACGACGCGACGTCCGCAATTGTCGCGGTCACCGACGATCTCGACATCGGCTTTCTGGTCTACTGCGCGGGGGCCGATCCCAACTTCGAGCCGTTCCTTTCCAACCCGATCGAAACGGCCGAAGCGATGGTGCACCGCAACTGTGTGGTGCCGATGCAGCTGTGTCACCACTTCGCTCCGGCCATGGTGCAGCGGCGCACCGGGGGCATCGTGCTGTTCGGCTCGGGCGCCGGGTTGGCCGGCGGACCGAACATGGTGGCCTATGGCGCCACCAAAGCTTTCGACATGGTGTTCGCCGAGGCGTTGTGGAGTGAATTGCACGACAAGGGCGTTGACGTGCTCGGCCTCATCCTCGGCAAGACCAACACGCCCGCACTGCGTCGACTCGAACACAGCCGTGGACACCTTGGCTCCGAAGACGAAGCTCCATCGGACGCCGCCAGCGTCGACGAGGTCATCCGCGAGGCATTCGAGAACCTCACCAACGGCCCGACCCTGATGGCGGGCGACATGATGCGCGCCGCCGCACCGATGTTGGCATCACTGACACGCAACGAGGCGGTCAATCTCATCACCCAGGCGAGCGCCGCCGTCATGGGCGGCGGCAGCGGCTGACGCCTCAGCTGCCCACCTGTTTGATGAACACGCTGACACGGTTGATCAGTCCATCGGGATTCTGTTCGAACACAAGACATTCCGGATACTTGGTGGGCACGCCGTCGATGTGGAAGGTCTCGCTCAGCTCGACGTAGCACACTCGATCGGAAGTATGCGAGATCCGCTGCACGCTTAACCGGTAGCCCTCCAGCGAGGTGAACACGCCGCGCAGGAACTTGAGGTACAGCTGCTTGCCCTCGACGACATCGCGGTACGGGCCATCGCGGATCAGGTCGTCATCCGCGATCGTGGCAGCCAGGCCGTCCCAGTCGTGCACCGCGAGGCACGCCAGGTAGCGCTCCACCGTGCCGGCGTCATCCGGTTGACTCATGGCATCTTCATACGCCTACCGGGTCGGGCCTCGACGCCAAACAGCCCAGGCCGCTGAGGGCCTGGGCTGTTTGGTTGTGCTCTTCGAACGAGTTGGCCGATCCTCTACAGGCCGAGGAACGCCAGCGGGTCGATTGCGGAGGCCGCAGTCGTTGCTGCGTCGAAAGCAGCACCCGGGTCCAGAGCCGAGATGGCGTCGATGCCGGCGACCAGCGAGTCCAGGTTGAGATTGCCCAATGGCGTCACCAGCGTGTCGGTGATGGTGTCCGGTGCTCCGTCGACACCCGGGATCGCGGTGTAGACGTTCTCTAGCCCGCCCAAGTTGAAGACGTCATAGACCGAACCAACGGTCGGCAGGTCCGAAGGATCTGCACCGCTCGCCGCGGTGACGCTTTCGACGCTGAACTCCGTGTTGGTCAGGCCCAATAGTTCGGTCACACCCTCGTTACCTTCGATGCTTCCGACCTCAGTCGCGCTGGCTCCGGTGCCGTCGTAGATGTTGAAGTCCTGCGAATCAATAGGGAACGTGAGCCCGCCGCCGAGGTTGGCTGTGC
>DASQRI010000162.1:0-3853 GCA_035642975.1 Mycobacterium sp. | reverse complement strand
GCGCCAGTAAGGGTCACTACTTGCGCGTTGGGCATTGTGTTGGCGGCGGCTTGGGCGTCGGCGGGTCGCCAATGCTGATCGTCGAGATCCCCGGTGAGAAACAGGGTGGGTGCGGGGACCCTGGGCACCGTGTCGGTGAGCGGCCGCCAACGGTGCATGAACCGGATCGTGCGGCGGATCGATCCGCGATCAGCCTCAGTGAAGGCGTCGATCATGTCCGCGGCCCGATCGGGGTGGGCGGTGATCGCGTCGGAACCCAGTAGCGCATCGAACAGAGCCTTCGTGATCAACCGGTTGGGGCCGGTGAGGCGGTACAGCAAGGCCAGCGGATAGGTCTGTGTCCAGCGTTGCCGAGCCCCGACCGGTAGCAGTGGTGCGGCGATGGTCACCAGACTGCGCACGCGGTCTGGCTGATCGGCGGCCAGAGTGATGCCGACGTGGCCCCCCCATGCGTTACCCACCCAGTCGACCGGCACGGTGATGCCCAGATAATCGAGGACCTCGGCGGCGGCCTTCGCGCACGCCTCGAGAGTGAAGTCATGATGGATGGGATCGCTGCGCCCGTAACCGGGGCCATCGATCATTACCACCCGTCGTTGCGCACCAAGTAAATTCACCAGCGGACCCCAACTCCGGGAATCGACCCACAGGCTGTGCCATAGCACTACCGGGGGTTCTGAGCCGCCGGTCTGCGCGACGTTCAGCCGGCCCAGGGACGTGGGCACCAGGCTGCAGTCGAAAGAAGTGTGCGCAATCATGTCATCCTCCACAATTACTTCGGAAACAGAAACTTCGGTGCCCGTAGTATCGTGGTGTTGACATGGCCACGTCAAGAGATCTGCCCACCGATCGGCTGGCCATCGGCCAGCTGCTGATCCGGCTGCTGCGCGAATTCCGACGCGAACTGTCCGCGCCCGCCGCTGCGGCAGGCTACGGCGACATTCGCGACCCGCACCTGCAGATCTTCGGCGCGATCGGCATGGGTCAAGTGCGACTCACCGACGTCGCTGCCCGAGCGCAACTGAGCCTGGCCGCCACCTCCGAGCTGGTCAACGACCTCCAAGACCTCGGCTACCTCCAGCGTCAGCCAGACCCCCGAGACGGACGCGCCAAACTCATCGGCCTCACCGACCGGGGACGCGCCGTGATGGCCCACGCCGGCGACCGAGTAGCCACTATCGAAGAGCAATGGTCGACGGTCGTCGGCACGCCGTCCTTCGACCAAATGTGTGCCACCTTGCAACGCCTGCTCGACCATCTAGACCCCGACGAGGCGCACCGATGATCCACGCTGGCACCGGTGTACCGGGCATCAAGCCGGGCCCGCTCTGCGCATAGTCCCTGCGACGAGTTCAGTCCGTAGAAGCAGCGAGATTTCTTCCGATACGTAAGACAAGATATGGCCGGTCTCGATTCTTTTTGATTCGAGACTCCACGACTTGCCGGCGGTAGGCGGTCGCGAAAAGTCAGCCCGCTAGGCTGACCGCGATAACCATTGACGACTCTCGTTTGCCATGGACCAGTTCACGGGTTCGGTCACATCGACAGCATCAAGTCATCGGAACTGACGAGTACCTCTGCTTTGCACTCAAGAATATCCGCGAAGCGCAATGTGAGCGTTGATGGGCCGACCGCATAGGTGCGCTCGTCATGCATTCGGCGAGTGTATCGCCAGCGCTATTTCTTCTCGTAATAATGCGGGGGTGAAGTTCCGTTGACCGGACCCCGTGAACTGGTCCACGGCGAACGAGAGTCGCTTCAATTGGTGCGGTTCGCAGCCTAGCGCGGATTGTGACTGGCCACGGGCCGCGATTCTTAGATCTGGGCTGGCGTGCCTATCAATAGGTGAGGTGCTCCGTCTGCGGCGTTGATCCGGCGGTGCTGCACCGTGAGTCCCGCGCTTTGCAGCGTGTTGATGACTTCGGGTATGGGACGAAGGCGGAAGCCGTTGCCAGTAAAGGGTAACTTCGCCATCGTGTCGGGGTCGGCGACGCCGACGACGATGCGTCCCGAGGGCGCGGTCACCCGGGCCAACTCGGTGAACGCCTCCTGCAGTTCGGCGATGAAGTAAATGGTGTTGACGGTCAGGACACCGTTCAAGGTTCCTTCGTCGAATGGCAGTCGGGTCAACGACCCGTGGTGCAGCGCCAACCGCCCCGCCGCGAGGTCGCGCCGATACCGTCGTGCGGCCTGTTTGAGCATCGTGTCCGACACTTCCACCCCATGGACGCGGCCCGACCGGCCAACGCTGTCAAGCAGCAATTTCAGGCCTACACCGCCGCCAAATCCGACATCGGCCACCACGGCGCCGTCGTCGGCATGCAACGCCTGCACAGCTGCGCTCACCAAGCCGCGGTTACCTCGATTGAGCGCGAGCCCGACGATCCGGCCACCCACGCCGCGTGGATGGCCGAGCTGCTTGGCGATACCGGCCATGAGAGCGCCCCGGGCGGCCATCTCCTGACCGTACCGGCTCGTCGTGTTCGACACCCACACGATTCGCGGATCTGACGAACGAGCACTCGCTGGCCGGACTGCTGTGCGCTGCCGACCGGGAAAGTGACACCATAAGAAATGCTCAGCGGCGAATCCAGTTGGCGGCGTAGCGGGCCGGGGCTTGGTAACCGAGCGCGGAGCGGCGGCGGTGATGGTTGTAGTCGTGTTTCCAGTCGCTGATGCCGACCCGGGCGTGTGGCAGCGACCAGAAGCTGTTGATGTTGAGGCATTCGTCGCGCAGGCGGGCGTTGAACGATTCGACGTAGCCGTTGCGCCACGGCTCACCGGGCGGGATGAAATGCAGCCCGACCTGACCAGCCGCCCACTCAGCCATTGCGCTGCAGGCCAATTCGGGGCCGTTGTCACACCGCAGCACCGCTGGATAAGTGCCCCGCTGGCGGGCCAGGCGGTCGAGCTCAGCGATCAGGTACTCGCCGGTGATGCTGCGCTCGACCTTGCCGCCGAGGCATTCGCGGGTGTGCTCGTCGATGATCGACACGATCTTGATCGGCCGTCCGTCAGTGGTTACGTCGAACTGGAAGTCCGCTGCCCACACCCGGTCGGGCGCATCAGCAAGCACGGTCGGCGAGGCCGTGGAGGTACCGTGGCGTTTACGTTTTCGCCGCTGCGGCACCCGTAGCCCTTCTTGGCGCCAAAGCCGTTGGATCTTCTTGTGATTCACTGCCCAGCCTTCGCCGCGAGCGTCGTGGTAGGCGGGTCGGAAACCACGACGGGGATGCTTCTTGGCGTAGCTGCGCAGCCAATCCCGCAGGGCGGCGTCCGGGTCCTCCGGTGTCCCTCCGACGGGTTCATGGCGTTGGGTGGCGCGGTGTTGCCCGGTGACGCGGCAGGCGAACCGCTCGCTGACCCCCCGGCATCCGCTGGAGGTGACGAACAGCCGCCCGCCGGCGTTCCGGGCCTAGAAGTTTCCCCAGGCGATCTCCCGCAGCGCGTCCTTCTCCAACTCCGCATCGGCCAACAGCCGTTTGAGGGTGGCGTTCTCGCGTTCGAGGTCCTTGAGCCGTTTGGCATCCTCGGCCTTGAGTCCGCCGAACTGGTTGCGCCAACGGTGATAGGTGGCCTCGGACACCCCCAATTCGCGGCACACCGCCGCAGTGTCGTTGCCCTCAGCCAACAATCGGTCAGCAGCGATGCGCTTGCGCACAATCTGCTCCGGGCTGTGCCGTTTCCTCGTCGCCATAATCTTGTCGAGCCTTCCTGCCCACAGCGTGGGCCGCAAGACTCTCATACGCCATGGATCAACCGATCGGGGTCAGGCCAGTCCGCCAACATCTTTTTCGCGTCGGACTTCCCGGTCACGCTCTTAGCGTATGCACGGCACCGCCCCGTCTACCAG
>DASQRI010000161.1:0-14951 GCA_035642975.1 Mycobacterium sp. | reverse complement strand
TGCGGTGAAACATGTTCTCGGCATAGTCGAATGGGTGCGTGCTGCCGCAAAATGCGTCACGGATCGCCTGTCGTTCGGCGTCATCCTGCGGGTCGCGAGCAGTTCCACTCATCGTGTCGCGCCGGAAGCGCAGCGTCACTTTGGGGTTCGCGCGAATGTTCTTCAGCCACAGGGCGTGCTCGCCGGTAATGGAAACAAGGTAGGCCTTGTCGCTGTCGCGGTAGGCGCGGACGTAATTGGTACGTGACTTTCCGGACTTGCGTCCTGTGGTGGTCAGGGCGGCGACATTTGTGGGCATCCACACCTCGAACCAAGGTCGGTGTAGTGCCCGTAGTGGTCGGGTGACGTTTCGCTTGTCGCTTATCGACGTGACTGCGCCTGCGCGGCCGAAGCGCTCCAGTTTGTACAGGCCGTCGCGGTAGCGCAGTGATTCCGGGACGGTCACATGCGGTTGCTGGTCCATCTGAAGCCCTCACTAATCGACACGGCGACTATAACACCGTTATTGCGACCAAAGAAGCGCCCGTCGTAGCGATCAGACCTGGCGGCGAATGTCCAGTAGGTGGTGCCGCGCCTCATGCAACGTGTGTAACGCGACCCATCTCAACGACCGTTCGCGGGTTTGCGGATAGTGGTAGACGACCGCGCGATCCCAGTCGTCGGCGGCCAGTCGGGCGAGGACATTGCCGAATAGCTGTGCAGCGTCGGCAAGTTGGCGGGCCACATCCTCGGGATCTTGCTCGGCGTACCCATCGTGAATAGCCCGCTCGTCGCGTCCCGATGGGGGGCAGTCCGGCCGATCGACCCGGCGGGCCGCGAGCACCCTTTCGCGTTGCACGAGCAGCATGTCCCGCAGGTGGCAGCCGTACTCCAGGGGTGACCACACGCCCGGCTGCCGCCGGGATCGCAGGTCAACGTTTCTGTCGCGCAAGATCGCCACCACGTCGGCGACCCGGCTCGCGGATGTCGCACGCGACCCTGCCGGATTGACTGAGGTCGTAAAAGAAACCGCAGTCGACACATTGATCCGTCACCCACCCATTGTCATGCCGCAGACCATTGAAATTGATCGTGGACACCACGCCGCGATGCGACTTCAATCAGGAGTCGCGACACTGAGGCGAGAAATGGACCCGCCATGACCGACAACAACAGGCCCTACATCGTCGACCAGTTAGCGGACTTCGTGGTAGGTGCCACCCAGTCCGATCTGAGCGGGCATGTGATGGCGACGCTGAAACGCAACGTGCTCGACAGCATTGCCTGCGCGGTCGGCGCCCTTGACGGCGCGCTCATCCCCGCGATCCGCGCGCATGCCGAACAGTTCAGCGGCCGCCCGACAGCGACCTTCGTCGGCGGTGGACGTGCCTCAGTGGATCAGGCGGCCTTCTTCAACGCGGTGTTGGTGCGCTACCCCGATCTGCTCGACACCTATCTGACTCCCGGTGGGCTGTGCCATCCCGCGGACAATTTCGGCGCGGTGTTCGCGGTTGCCGAACACGTCGACGCCGGCGGAGCGGATTTTCTGCTGGCTCTGGCGATCGCCTACGAAATCCAATGTCGTTTCAGCGCACAGGTTCCCGTCATGGCGCGCGGCCTCAATCACGCGCTGCAACTGGCCATGTCGGCGGCTGCCGGCTCGGCGAAGCTACTCGGGCTGGACGCCGCGCACACCGCCGACGCCATCGCCGCCTCGACCGTGGACAACGTGTCGTTGGCGGCCGTGCACGTGGAGCCAGTTTCGACCTGGAAAGGCATCTCGCCGGCCATCACCGGGATGCGGGCCGTTTACGCCACCATGCTCGCGAGGCGCGGAATCACCGGCCCACGTGGACTTTTCGAGGGTCCCAACGGCCTTGAGCGGTTGTTCGACCAGCCGATCGACATGCGCCCATCCGACCGGTCGCTGACCGCGGTCGAGCAGACCTACCTCAAGCAGTACTGCGCACTGATTCACGGCCAGGCGATCATCGATGCGACGCTGGGCCTTCGCGACGAGCACGCCATCACGGGTGCCGACGTCGCGACGGTGAGACTCGAGGTCTTCCAGGGCGCATTCGACATCGCCGGCGGTGGCCAGTTCGGCAACAAGGACCACCCGTCGATCAAGGAGCAGGCCGACTACAACCTCAAGTACCTGACCGCCGTTGCGCTGCTGGACGGTCAGGTGGGCCCCGAACAGCTCGAGACCGAACGCGTCCGCCGCGACGACGTCCAAGAGCTCTTGGCGCGGGTGGACGTCAAAGCCGCCCAAGACCTAACCGAGGCCTATCCCGAGCGAACGTCGGTTCGCGTGCATGTCGCGCTGACCGACGGCCGGGAATTCCGCCGCGAACAATCTGACTTCGAGGGATCACCGACGCGACCGATGTCGTGGGACCGGGTCGTGGAGAAGTTCCATTGGCTTGGCGAACCATTCGCTGACGCCGCGCTGCGGGCCGAGATCATCGACGCAGTGCAGCGCCTCGACGAGATCTCGCTGGCCGAGCTGGCCGGGCTGCTCGGCGCGGTGAGCCCACACGTGCGACGGCCGCGCACAACGGGAAGGCTTTAAGGATGCGCCTGCCGTTGCTGCCACCAGCCAGCCTCAGCCCGGATCAACGGGACCTCTATGACGACATGGTCGACGTCATCGAGAAGAATTTCGGTGAACTCGTCGCGCGCCGCAAAGACGGTGCGCTGATCGGCCCGTTCAACGGGTGGCTGCACTTCCCGCAGTTCGGCGGGCCCGCCTGGGCGTTCAACCGGGCAATGTATGAGCACAGTGTGTTGCCCGCCGCGATCCACCAGCTCGTCATCCTGGTGACCGCGGCCAAGTTCGGCGCCCGCTTCGAAATATATGGCCATGAGTATTTCGCTCAGCGCGCCGGGCTCGCCGAGCAGAAGATCGCCACCATCGTCGCCGGCGAACGCCCGAGTGACCTCACCCACGACGAGCAGGTCGCTTACGACATGGCGGCCGCGCTCAACCGGGGCGGACCGCTGCCGGAAACGACCTATCGCGCGGCGCACGACACCTTTGGTGAGCAGGGCCTCGCCGAAATCGTCTTCCTGGTCGGTTGCTTCTCGATGGTCGGGGTCACGCTCAACGCATTCGACGCTTCGGTGCCTGGCCGCGAGGAGGGCCTCGACTAAGAAAGATTGCGAGTGCTCACTATCTATGCTAGCTTCGCCATACCCCAACGATGCGGAGGAAGACAGTGACCTACGACGTGATCATTCGCGACGGATTGTGGTTCGACGGAACCGGCAGCGCGCCGCAGATCCGCACGCTGGGCATCCGCGACGGCGTCGTATCCGACGTCTCGTCAGGGCGACTGGACGAGACCGGATGCCCCGAGGTGGTCGACGCGAAGGGCAAATGGGTCGTCCCCGGTTTCATCGACGTGCACACCCACTATGACGCCGAGGTGTTGCTGGATCCCGGACTGCGGGAGTCGGTCCGACACGGTGTCACCACGGTGCTGCTGGGCATGTGCTCACTCTCGACGGTCTACGCGAACTCCGATGACGCCGCCGATCTTTTCAGCCGAGTCGAGGCGGTGCCGCGCGAGTTCGTCGCCGCTGCGCTGGAAGCCAACAAGACCTGGTCGACGCCCGCGGAATACGTCGAGACGATCGACGGCCTGCCGCTGGGACCGAATGTCAGCTCGCTGCTTGGGCATTCGGACCTGCGGACCTCGGTGCTGGGCCTTGATCGCGCCACCGACCGCAACGTGCAACCCACCGACGCCGAACTCGACAAGATGGCGGCGTTACTCGACGATGCGCTCGACGCCGGAATGCTCGGCATGTCCGGGATGGACGCGGCGATCGACAAGCTCGACGGCGAACGTTTCCGTTCCCGGGCACTGCCATCCACGTTCGCGACCTGGCGGGAGCGGCGCAAGCTGATCAAAGTGCTGCGCAAGCGCGGACGCATCCTGCAAAGCGCGCCCAACGTCGCCAAAGCGGAATCCGGACTGTTGTTCTTTTTAGCGAGCAGCCCAATATTCAAGCTGCGCAAGGCGGTTCGGATGAGCCTGCTGGTATCTGCCGATGCCAAGTCGGCGCCGTTCGCCGTGCATGTCTTGGGTCTGGGCACCCGGCTGCTCAACTTCCTGCTGGGCTCGCAGGTGCGCTTCCAGCACCTGCCGGTCCCGTTCGAGCTGTACTCCGACGGCATCGACTTGCCGGTCTTCGAAGAGTTCGGCGCGGGCACCGCGGCGCTGCACCTGCGTGATCAGCTGGAGCGCAACACGTTGCTGGCCGACAAGGAATACCGCCGCAAGTTCCGCCGCCAGTTCGACCGCATCAAACTCGGTCCGTCGCTGTGGCACCGCGACTTTCACGACGCGGTGATCGTCGAATGCCCCGACCAGACATTGACCGGTAAGAGCTTCGGGAAGATCGCCGAGGAGCGGGGCCTGCACCCGCTGGACGCCTTCCTGGATGTCCTCGTCGAAAACGGTGAGCGCAACGTGCGCTGGACCACCGTCGTGGCCAACCACCGGCCCAAGCAGCTGAACAAGCTGGCCGCCGAGCCGAGCATCCACATGGGCTTCTCCGACGCCGGGGCGCACCTGCGCAACATGGCCTTCTACAACTTCTCGCTGCGGCTGCTCAAGCGCGTGCGGGACGCCAGCCGCGACGGCAGGCCGTTCCTGTCCATCGAACACGCGGTGTATCGCCTGACCGGCGAAGTGGCCGAATGGTTCGGCCTGGACGCCGGCACGCTGCGGGAAGGCGACCGGGCGGATTTCGTCGTGATCGATCCGGCGGGCCTGGACGGATCGGTGGATGCCTACCACGAGGCAGAGGTTCCGTTCTACGGCGGCCTGAGCCGCATGGTCAACCGCAACGACGCGGCGGTGGTCGCAACGGGTGTGGGCGGCGCAATCGTGTTCCGCGACGGCCAATTCCGTGAGGGCTACGGAAAGACCGTGAAGTCGGGTCGCTATCTCCGGGCCGCCTCGGGTCAACCGCAGCTGGTCGGTTCGGGCGCACGGGTCTGAGATGGCAAGAACGCAACAGCAGCGCCGCGAAGAGACGGTGGCGCGACTGCTCGAGGCCGGCATCGCGACGATCATCGAGGTCGGATACGCGCGCGCGTCCGCGGCCGTGATCACCAAACGCGCCGGGGTGTCGGTCGGGGCCCTGTTCCGGCATTTCGACACCATGGGCGATTTCATGGCGGCCACGGCGTATGAAGTGCTGCGGCGTCAACTCGACTCGTTCACCAAACAGGTCGCCGCGATCCCTTCTGACCGTCCGGCGATGGAAGCGGGGCTGACCATCCTGCGGGACATCACCAGCAGCCCCACCAACGCCGTGCTCTACGAGTTGATGATCGCCGCGCGCACCGACGAAAAGCTCAGCGCCACTTTGCAAAACGTGCTTGAGCAGTACACCACGAAGATCTGCGACGCGGCGCGCGCGTTACCCGGTGCCGAGGACTTCCCTCAGGAGACGTTCCCGGTTCTGGTGGCGTTGTTGACCAACACCTTTGACGGAGCTGCGATTCTGCGGGCGGTGCTGCCGCAACCGGACATCGAGAGCCGGCGTATAGCGCTGCTGACGTCGCTGTTGAGCGGAGTCGGCCTGCCGGCCTAGAACGTCAGCGGTCAGTGAGTTTGGCGACGGCGTCGTCCAGTGTGCGGCACAAGCACATCAGTTCGTTGATCCCCAGCAAGGTGAGCGGCCGGTGGGTGGCCGGGCCGTCGGCGACCACGCCGAACGGGGTGATTTCGCCGAGAGTGTCGCGGGTCTTCATCAGCACACTGATCCCGGCAGAGCCGAGGAACTCGACCTTGGACAGGTCGACAATCAGACCGTTCGGTTTTTTGGCGAGCGCGGAGTCGATGACGTCCGCCAGCCCGGGGGCGGTGAGCATGTCCACGCTGCCACTGACGTGTACCACGGCCAGCCCCTCCACCGAAGATTCGTGGGCGTTGAAGTCATCCCTGTCAGATTGAGGAGGCGAACCAGATGCAGCGTGGTTCTCGGCCATCATCGATCCCTCATTCCTTACCGGCACCTGCGTTGGCTGCTTGCCTCGCAGGCATCGTGGGCAATGGCTGTCGACTCAACCCATGACAGTGTCGACGGTTGTCGACAGGATGCCGTGGGTGCTCGTATTGGGCAACTGCGCAATAGAGATTCACGGCACTGGAAGACTAGCCCAAAGCCCGGCGCATGTCCTCGTAGGCCTACAGGGCCCCGATCGCCGACTGCGGGTTCAGGGCGAAACCCCAGTCAAGCAGGCTGGCGGCCTGATCCCAGTAGGTTGGTCCGCCCTCGTGGATCAGCCCGTACATCATGGCGACGACCAAGCGGCGGCCCCCGCGTGCTGCGGCCCCGACGAAGGTCTTGCGGGCGGCGTCGGTGAAGCCGGTCTTGCCGCCGATCGCGCCCGGGTAACGCGTCAGCAGCTCGTCGTGGTTGGTGATCGGATGATCACCGTTGTCGCCGGGGAAGCTCGCCACCGGCTCGGCGGTGATCTGGGCGAACACCGGGTTAGCCATCGCCGCGCGGAAGATGACGGCCAGGTCGTGGGCCGTCGACCAGCCCGATCCGCCGGGTCCATCCAGTCCGGACGGGGTCGACGCGTGGGTGTTCACCGCGCCGAGCGACGCGGCCTTGGCGTCCATCTTGGCGACGGTCGTATCCAGGCCGCCCAGCATGTGCGCCAACGTGTTGGCCGCGTCGTTACCCGACACCAGCAGCAGGCCGTCCAACAATTGGCGTGCCGTGTAGCTGCGGCCGGCTTTCACGCCGACGCAACTGCACTCGACGTGGCTGTCGGCGTCGTCAGCGACAACCGTTGCATCGAGGTTGAGCTCGTCGAGCGCCACCAGCGCCAGCAGCACCTTGATGGTGCTGGCAGGTGGATGGCGCAGGTTCTCGTCCCGCGCGGCCAGCACTTGACCGGAATCGAGATCGGCGACCAACCAAGTCTGGGCTGGGCCGTCGGGAATGGGCACCGAGCCGCCCGGCTGCACGCCGGCATCGGCCCACGCCGTTGTAGTGGTGACGACGAGGGAGAAAACAGCCGCAACTGCGGCAAGGACCATCCGCATGGCAAGGCACCTTACCGGCCCGCGCTGCCTGCTGCAGCGGTCGCGGGTGTTCAATCGAGCCATGTTGAGCCAGGCCGAAATCTCTGACCGGTTGGAAATCCAGCAGCTCGTCGTCGATTACTCGACCGCGATCGATACCCGTCGCTTCGACGACCTCGATGCGGTGTTCACCCAGGACGCCCACATCGATTACACGGCCTTGGGCGGTATCGAGGGCCGTTATCCGGACGTGAAGGCCTGGTTGGCCGAGGTGCTGCCGAACTTCCCGATGTACGCGCACATGCTGGGCAACTTCTCGGTTCGCATCGACGGGGATACCGCGTCGTCGCGGACGATCTGCTTCAACCCGATGGTGCTCGGCGGCGAAAAAGAGCAGGTGATGTTTTGCGGGCTGTGGTACGACGACGAGTTCCTGCGCACGCCCGACGGTTGGCGGATGACTCGCCGGGTGGAAACCAAGTGTTTCCAGAAAATCCTGTAGCAGCCCGCGCCGGCGAATTTCTGACTTCGGGCCTGTTTCTGGCACAATAGGCCGCTGTCCGCCGCGCGACCCACCGTTGTCGAAGGTGCTTGTTCGGCGGTCATACACGCGAGGCAAAACCGGATCCTGGCATCCCGCCCGGATCGCTGAATTGCAGCGTGACACCTGTAGGAGAAGTTGCTTAATCATGGCTGTGAAGATCAAGCTGACCCGGCTCGGAAAGATCCGTAATCCGCAGTACCGCATCGCTGTCGCCGACTCACGGAACCGGCGCGACGGCCGGGCAATAGAAATCATCGGCAGATATCACCCCAAGCAGGACCCGAGTCTGATCGAGGTCGACTCCGAGCGCGCCCAGTATTGGCTGTCCGTGGGTGCTCAGCCCACCGAACCCGTGCTCAAACTGCTCAAGATCACCGGTGACTGGCAGAAATTCAAAGGGCTGCCCGGTGCTGAGGGCAGGTTGAAGGTCGCTGCACCCAAGCCGAGCAAGCTCGAGCTGTTCAACGCCGCGCTGGCCGCCGCCGACGGCGCTCCCGGCACTGAGGCCGCGACGCCCAAGAAGAAGAAGGCTCCGGCGAAGAAGGCCGCCCCGGACAAGGCCGAGAAGGCCGCCGAGGCCGACCAGCCGTCCGGTGCCACTGAGCCGGCCGCAAGCGCCGAGCAGGCCGAACCGGCGACCGAGAGCTGACCGCCGCCATGAGTACCGTCGTCGTCGACGCCGTCGAACATCTGGTCCGCGGGATCGTCGACAACCCCGACGATGTGCGCGTTGATCTGGTCACCAGCAGGCGCGGCAGGACCGTCGAGGTGCACGTCCATCCCGAGGATCTGGGCAAGGTGATCGGTCGTGGCGGGCGCACCGCGACTGCGCTGCGCACCCTGGTCGCCGGAGTCGGTGGTCGCGGCATCCGTGTCGACGTGGTGGACACCGACCAGTAGCGGAGCCCAGCCGATGGAACTCCCTTGGAGTTGATAGTCGGGCGCGTGGTCAAGGCGCACGGCGTCACCGGCGAGGTCGTCGTCGATGTCCGCACCGATGACCCGGAGCTGCGGTTCGCGCCGGGCGCGGTATTGCGTGCCAAGGGATCTGATCAGCGTGAGCGCAACTACGCCGTGGAGGCGGTCCGTCCGCACGGAAGCCGCATCCTGGTGCGGTTGGCCGGGGTCGCCGGTCGTGATGCCGCCGACGCGCTGCGGGGCAGCCTGTTCGTCATCGACTCCGCGGACTTGCCGCCGATCGACGAGGCGGACACCTACTACGACCACCAACTGGAAGGTCTTCGGGTGCGAACGACGGACGGCCGCGATATCGGCACCGTCGCCGAGGTTCTGCACACCGCAGCCGGCGAACTGCTGGCGGTCAACCGGGATCAGGCCGCCGAGTTGCTGGTCCCGTTCGTCAGCGCGATCGTCACCTCGGTGTCGCTGGAGGATCGCATCATCGAAATCGATCCGCCCGAGGGCTTGCTGGAATTGGAAGGCTGAGGGCGCATCGTTGTGAGAATCGACATCGTGACGATTTTCCCGTCCTACCTGGATCCGCTGCGACAATCGTTGCCGGGCAAGGCAATAGAGTCGGGCCTTGTCCAGCTCGAGGTGCACGATCTGCGGAAGTGGACGCACGACGTCCATCACTCGGTAGATGACGCGCCGTACGGCGGCGGTCCGGGCATGGTGATGAGGGCGCCGGTATGGGGTGAAGCGCTCGACGAGATCTGTTCGCAGGAAACACTTCTCGTTGTCCCGACACCTGCGGGCGCTTTGTTCAACCAGGCGACCGCGCAGCGATGGAGTAGCCAAGCGCATCTGGTGTTCGCCTGCGGACGCTACGAGGGGATCGACCAACGGGTGGTCGAGGACGCCGGTAAGCGGATGCGTGTCGAAGAGGTGTCGATCGGAGACTACGTGTTGCCGGGGGGAGAGTCGGCGGCCCTGGTCATGGTCGAAGCGGTGCTACGGCTCCTGCCGAACGTCTTGGGCAATCCCCGTTCACATCAAGACGATTCACATTCCTGCGGTGTGCTGGAGGGCCCGTCTTACACCAGGCCGCCAAGCTGGCGCGGACTGGACGTGCCCGAGGTGCTGTTGTCCGGCGATCACGCGCGCGTCGAGGCCTGGCGTCGGCAGGCCTCCGAGCAGCGCACCCGCGAACGCCGTCCCGACTTATGGCGGTGACCACTTAGCGCGAGAAGACACGCGGGCGGTCAGATCCGCCCGGACGGGAACATCGTCTTGACCGCCTGGGTGATCGTTGCCCGTGCGGTCGCGTCGTCGGCGGGCTGCAGCGACTCGATCACCATGACGTAGCGCCGGTCGGAGCCGATGATGCCTGTCGACAGGTGCATCCAAGTGCCGCCGTCCATGCAGCACATCCACCCCTGCTTGACGGCGACCGGTTCGGCGTACAGCCCGTCGGGAATGCCGAACCGCTGCGGATAGCCGTCGGCTCCGGTGGCCGTGGAACCGGCGAGGTCGTTGACGATGATCTCCGCGCGCTCACCAGACAGGCCGCCGGACCCGTTGAGCAGCGCGTCGTAGTAGTGCACCAAATCGGACGCCGAGCTCACCGTGTTCCACCACCGCCCGTCGCTGGGCGGTGCGGTCGAGGTCAGCCCGTACCGGCCCGCGACGTCGGTGATGATCGCCTCACCGCCACGCTCATCCCAGAATGTCTCGGCGGCGCCGTCGTCGGATGAGCGCAGCATGCCGTCCAGTGCCTGGCGATCCGCCGACGAGAGCTTGCCGTCGCTGTTCGATTCCTGCGCCAGCAGATCGTCGGCGATGAACAGCTTGGCTACCGACGCGATCGCGATCAGCTGGTCGTTGCCGTTGGACAGGAACTGATTGTTGGCCCGGTCGAGGACGGCGACCGCGAGGGTGGCGCCATTGGCGGCGGCTTCGTCGGTGGCCTGGGCGATGCGCGCCGGCAATCCGTCGAACGCGAGGCCGGGCACGCCGCCCGGCGGCGCGGGAGCATCAGCCACCGGCGACGGGGCATCGGGCGCGCCGTACACCTTTGCTTCACAGCCCGCCACCGACACCGTCAGCACCGCCGCAGTGGCGATCAGCAGTATCGACGGCCGCGCTCGCATGGCTCTCCTCAGACGGTCATTTCTCGGTCATGTGTAGCATTCGCGCACGTCACGGCCGGGTAGGCAGCGGCGCCGATTCGGGGTGATTTCGCTGGGTGGGCCCGATCTGGCACAATTGACCAGTTGTCTCCAGCGGTTGTCGGGTCCGGTCCGCTTCCGTCTGCTGCGAGACGCGCCCAGATGACCGAATCCATTCGGCTAGGTTGACTGCCCACACGCCCGCAGCGGTGAGCAGCAGCACGCAGCCGCGACCGCAAGGAAGTGTCTCGGAAATGAACACGCTGGACTTCGTCGACAAGGCGTCGCTGCGCGACGACCTCCCGGCCTTCAGCCCCGGCGACACGATCAATGTGCACGTGAAGGTTATCGAGGGCGCCAAAGAACGCATCCAGGTGTTCAAGGGCGTGGTGCTGCGCCGGCAGGGCGGCGGGGTGCGGGAGACCTTTACCGTTCGCAAGGAGAGCTACGGTGTGGGCGTCGAACGCACCTTCCCGGTGCATTCGCCCAACATTGACCACATCGAGGTCGTGACCCGCGGTGACGTCCGTCGCGCCAAGCTCTACTACTTGCGCGAGCTGCGCGGCAAGAAGGCCAAGATCAAGGAGAAGCGCTGATTTGCAGCGGCCCGTCGGCGATTCTGCGTCGGCCCTGCCGAATTGCGCGACGATGCTGGCTACGCTGAAGCGGTGACTGACACGACCGACTCGTCCGAGGGTCGACCCGAATCCGATCAGGCCGAGCCAACAGTCGCGACCAGCCCTCCAGACCCGGAGTCAGCCGCCGCCGACGTCGACGAGGAATCCACCGGCAAGAAGCACGGGGCGTTGCGGGAAACCGTTGTCCTGGCGGCGATCGCGCTGGTGCTCTACTACGTCATGTTGACGTTCGTGGCACGGCCCTACCTGATCCCGTCGGAATCCATGGAACCCACGCTGCACGGCTGCACGGGTTGCGTCGGCGACCGGATCATGGTGGACAAGCTCACCTACCGGTTCGGCTCACCGCACCCCGGCGACGTCATCGTGTTCAAGGGGCCGCCGCCGTGGAACATCGGCTACAAGTCGATCCGCTCGCACGCGCCCGTGGTGCGCTGGCTGCAGAACACGCTGTCGTTCGTCGGCTTCGTGCCTCCCGACGAGAACGACCTGGTGAAGCGCGTCATCGCGGTAGGCGGGCAGACCGTGGAGTGCCGGAACAACACCGGGCTGACGGTCAACGGGGTCCGGTTGAAGGAGCCCTATCTGGATCCGGCCACGATGAACGCCGACCCGTCGGTCTACCCATGCCTGGGACCGGAGTTCGGGCCGGTCAGCGTCCCGCAGGGGCGGTTGTGGGTGATGGGGGATAACCGCACTCACTCGGCGGATTCCCGGGCCCACTGCACTAGCACGTCCACCGACGCGATGAACGGCTTGCTGTGTACCGGTGATCCGATGGCCGGCACCGTGCCGGTGGGCAACGTCATCGGTAAGGCGAGGTTCATTGTGTGGCCGCCGTCGCGCTGGGGCGGCGTGCGTTCGGTGAACCCGCAACAGAATCATTAGGCATGGCCACAACTTGGCCGCCACGGACGGTGATCCGTAAATCTTCGGGCCTGCGCACCCTGGAGTCTGCGCTGTACCGCAGCGGTCTTGGGCCGGTGGCCGGGGTGGACGAGGTCGGCCGCGGGGCGTGCGCCGGACCGCTGGTGGTGGCCGCCTGCGTGCTCGGGCCAGGGCGATTGGAAAGCCTTGCCGCTCTTAATGATTCGAAAAAGCTCACCGAGAAGGTACGGGAAAAGCTGTTCCCGCTGATCTGTCGCTACGCGTTGGCCTATCACGTGGTGTTCATCCCGTCGGTCGAGGTTGACCGGCGCGGCGTGCACGTGGCCAACATCGAAGGCATGCGGCGCGCAGTGGCCGGGCTGTCGTTGCGTCCCGGGTATGTGCTCAGCGACGGTTTTCGGGTGCCTGGGCTGCCGATGCCGTCACTGCCGGTGATCGGGGGCGACGCGGCGGCGGCGTGTATCGCGGCGGCCAGCGTGCTGGCCAAGGTCAGCCGGGACCGGTTGATGGTGGCGATGGACGCCGACCACCCGGGTTATGGCTTCGCCGAGCACAAGGGCTACAGCACCCTCGCGCACTCCGCGGCACTCAACGAGCTCGGCCCGTGTGCGCAGCATCGGCACTCGTTCATCAACGTGCGGCGGGTGGCGTTCGGGTGCGGCACCCGGGTAGTGGCGGAATGTTGGCCGGGCGACGATGCGGGCCGGGCACGGCCCGAGGAGAAGCGCGGCAATTCAACCGCGCCGGGCGACGATGCGGGCGCACCGGATCGACGCGCCGAAAACGGGTGGGGAAAGATGGACCACGGCAATCGGGAATGGGACGCGCCCGGCGACGATGCGGACCGCTTGCGGTCCGAGGAGGAGCCGGGTAGTTGGGACAGAGCCGGCGACGATGCGGACCGCTTGCGGTCCGAGGAGGAGCCGGGTGAATGGGTCGGAGAAGGACGGCTGAGCAGATGAGTGCCGAAGATCTCGAGAAGTACGAGACCGAGATGGAGCTCTCGCTGTACCGCGAATACAAGGACATCGTGGGGCAGTTCAGCTACGTGGTGGAAACCGAGCGCCGGTTCTATCTGGCAAACAGTGTGGAGATGGTGCCGCGCAACGCCGACGGCGAGGTCTACTTCGAGCTCCTGCTGTCTGACGCATGGGTCTGGGACATGTACCGGCCGGCCCGATTCGTCAAGCAGGTGCGGGTGGTCACCTTCAAAGACGTCAACATCGAAGAAGTGGAAAAGCCCGAGCTGCGGCTGCCCGAATAACCCTGCGCGCCGAGCTACCGTTCGAGGGACGGCCGGTCGCCCTGGCCGAATGTCGGCTTGCCGCGATTTTCGATGACCGTCCGGGCCACGTCGGCGAGCTTGACGTTCAGATCCTGCGAATACCGGCGCAGCACGTCGAAGGCCTCGTGCTCGTCGACGCCGTGCAGCATCATCAACATGCCGACGGCCTTCCCGATCTCCCGGTTGGACAGCAGCCCGCGGCGCAGGGTCGCGACGTCCTCGCCCTGAGCGACGGCGTTGATGGCCACGGTGGCGAACGATGCCAGCACGACGGCCTGGCTGGCGGCCTCGGTGTCGAAGACGTTCGGCTTGTCGCTGAACAGATTCAGTGCACCGGATTTGCGCCGATCCACCAGGATGCGAAAGCCCATCGCCCCGCGGACGGGGGTCTCGGCGACCACGCGGGAGGCCAGATCAGGCCATTGGTTCGGCGTTGTGAGGTCGCTTTCGATCTGCGGCGTCTCTTCCTCGATGGCGTCGACGCACGGTCCGTCGCCGACCATCCGTTCGAGGTCGTCGATTCGCTGCGCGATGCGGTCGCTGGCGCCGACGGTGATGTAGCGGTTGTTGCTGCGCACCAGCAAACTGGCGTGATCGCACCCGTTGACGACCAGCGTCGCCGCCACGCAGATCGCCGCGTAGATCTCGCTCGACTCCGAGCCTTGGTAGATGATGTTGGCCAACGCCGCAAAAACCGTGGCAGGGTCGGCTGCCGCCGGTGACCCCCCCGAGCCAATCTTTAGTTCGTCTGCCACATCGCCCATCATTTCAAGCGGTTTCCCCTGCTAACACTGTATCGGCGTCTGGTTTCCGGTACCGGTGAACCCCCGCAAATCGCGAGCTCTTGGCAGGCGTCAAGATCCTGTAAGGAAGGCGGCAGCCGGCCCCGTGATCGGTTAGGAATAGCCGGTGACGATTCCGGCTGCGGAGTACAAGGTTAGGTCGTCATTTCTTGACGGCTGGAAGCGAGTCTTCCTCGGTAAGCCCATGATCACCGACGATCTCCAGCACGAGAAGTTATCGAATACCGTTGCGCTGGGCGCACTTTCGCCCGATGCGATTTCGTCGACCGCGTACGGTCCCGAGCAGATCATGGTCGAGTTGCTGCCGGCCGCGGGGATGGCGGCGTTCGTTTTGTTGTTGCCGCTCGTCGGTGTGATCCTGTTGATTCTGTTGCTGGTGACCGCGTCGTATCGCCAGGTGGTGATGGCCTACACCCGGGCCGGCGGTTCCTACATCGTGGCCAGGGAGAATTTCGGGCCCCGGATTGCGCAGATTGCGGCCGCGGCGTTGCTGATCGACTACGTCGTCACCGTCGCGATTCAGTGTGCCGCCGGCACCGTGGCAGTGGCGTCGGCAATACCCGCGCTGGGCCCCTACAGCCTGGAAATCTCGGTCGGTGCGGTGCTGATTTTCTGTTACGCGAACCTGCGCGGGTTGCGGGAGGCGGGCCGGACGTTTGCGGTGCCGACGTACTGGTTCATCGCC
>DASQRI010000160.1:0-20655 GCA_035642975.1 Mycobacterium sp. | reverse complement strand
TCCGCCAGGTACGTCACGGTCGTGCAGTCTCCCATCGTCGCGACGCATGGCATACCCTGGGGAACAGCGGCGGATTTGAACAGGTTGCGTTCGTGATCCATCGTTAGACGGCCGTTGGTGCGCAACTGTGGTGTTAAGCAGCCAGCCCCAGGCTGGCCGCCGTCGGTTTCTGGCTGTGTGCACAAACGCAGCATGGCTCGCCTGCGAAGCAACCACCTGGCGGCGGTGAAGATGATGCACGGCCCGTTAACCGAATCTGTCGGCACACCGTGGTGCGTGTCGGTTAGAGGTTCTGGCTCAAGAGATTTCGTTTGCAAGGGGGTCCGCGATGGTGGTAACGCGATTGTCCGGAACCGATGCGCTGTCGCTGCACACTCAGAGTTCGAGGACGCCCGCGCACACGGTCGTGGTGCTGCTCATTGATGCCTCGGATCAGCTCAGCCACCAGCGGCTACACCAACTGCTGGCCACGTCGCTGCCACAGCTGGCGCGTTTCCGCAGCCGACTGGTGACCAAGCCGCTGGGAATGGGGCAGCCCGTCTGGGCCGAGATTGACGACTACGATCCCTCGCCGCAGATTCATAGCGCAACGGTTCGCGCTCCCGGCGGCGAGCGCGAGCTTGCCGACCTCGTCACAAACTTGATTACTGGGCAACAGCAACGCCGTAACCGACTCTGGGAAGCGTGGAGTATCAACGGTCTGGCTGGGGGCCGATGGGCGTTGGCGGTCAAGATGTCGCCTGCTTTGAATGACGGTGCCGCAGGGACAGCGTCGTTGTGGCCGCGACTGCTGAGCGCCGGGCCCCGGACCGAGTCCGCCAACAGTCTGCCGACCGAGGCCAGCCTGGGCCCGTCGCCCTCCGTCGCCGGGCTCATTACCGATGTAGTGACCGAGATCGTCGAGAACCACATCATCGGCATGTGGCTGATCGCCGAGACCGCGTCAACTGTGCTGCGTGCCGTACGTGGTCGGCTGTTCGGCACGGGCGAAGCCGACCCGACAGCCCCGGCGGCATCATCGATGAGCGGGCCGGTGCCGCACACGGTGTTCAACGAGCCGCTGACCAAGCGGCGTGCAGTGGCCTTCGCCTCCATCTCGCTGGCAGACGCGAAGGCGGTCAGCGACGCGTTCGGGGGCAGCATCACCAACGTCGTTCTGGCTGCTGTCACATTGTCACTGCGCGCCTGGCTGCAACGGTATGACCAGGTGCCCAACGACCCGCTCCTGATGCGGATGCCATTCGAGTTGCCGGCCACGCACCCACAGAGATTCGACAAGACATTTGGTGTCGGGCAGCTTCGCATCCCGGTGCACCTGGCCGACCCTGTGCAGGTCGTCGCCAACCTCCATACCGCAACCGAAAGACTGAATGCCATCAGCGACAGCGAAAGTAGTTCTTCCACAATCGATTTAGCATCGATTTCATCGCTGATCCCGCCGACCTTGGCCCAGGTAGGTATGCAGCTCTACTCCCGATCAGGCCTGCGGCAACGGCTGCAGTCGATCTGTCACGGCGTTGTCTCCTACATCGCCGCGGAGCCGGTGCCGGCGTACTGTGCCGGCGTCAAGGTCGTCGGCATGCATAATGTGGCACCCCTGGCCGATGGCAGCGGGTTGAACATCGGGCTGATCTCACGTGGTGACGTGCTGGATGTGAGTGTGTGTGCGTGCCCCGACAATGTGCCTGCGGTCGACGACATCGCGACCGGGATCGCAGACGCCATCGATTCCCTGGTGGCGGCCGCGCAGAAATCTCCTCGCGGGCAAGGCCGTTCGGTTGTCACGGAGATGACGTCACACCCCGTAAATCGCTCACGCGGCCGGCCCAGTTGACTGGTCACATCCCCTTACCGGCATGGAGGGCCCGAAATAGTGGTTTCAGCAGCAACGTCGGGCATGTACAGTGCAGGGGATCTCACGGGGCACCACGCCTCAGACGTCGTGGTAACGCGCCATCGCGTTGCTATAGGGTGCCCGGTTCTCTCATCGTGCACGCTCACGGCGTAGAGCCGACAAGGCAGGGGCTTAAGCAGATGCTGCAACGTGCCATCGTGCCGGGATCGCGCTGAGGTCGATGGCCATCACCGAAGTACCTGAATACGCCCATCTGAGCGACGCGGATCTCGACGCGCTCGCGGCCGAGTTAGAGACGATCCGCTGCGACATCGAGGTTTCGCGGGGTGCCAAGGATCGGGCATATATCATGCGCGCCATCGGTTTTCAGCGCTGCCTCGAAATCGCGGCGCGGCTGACCATCGCCAGAAGCAAAGGCAAGTTTGGCTGGGTCGTCGGAACCGCCGCGCTGGCCGCGGCCAAGTGCATCGAGAACATGGAACTCGGCCATAACATCAGCCACGGTCAATGGGATTGGATGAACGACCCGGAAATCCATTCCAATACCTGGGAATGGGACATGGCCGGTCTCACGTCGCAGTGGCGGTACTCCCACAATTACCGGCACCACGTCTTCTCCAACATTGTCGGCGTGGATGAGGACCTCGGATTCCGAGTCTTGCGGGTCACCCGCGACCAGAAGTGGAGCCGGAGCAGGTTGCTGCAGCCGTTGGGCGCGGTACTGCTGGCGGCTACCTTCGAATGGGGCGTCGCATTCCACGGCTTATATGCAGTGCAAGATGAGGAGAAGACTGACGCCGGCAAATCCGCCCAGAAATCAGCGCTCATCCGCAAGATGGTTCATCAGGCCGGCAAGGACTATGTGTTCTTCCCCGCGTTGAGCCGTCGACGGTGGTGGCGCACCCTGGGAGCCAACATCGTGGCCAACGGATTCCGTAACGCGTGGGCGTACATCGTCATTGTTTGCGGCCACTTCGTGGACGGAGCGGAGAAATTCACGCCTTCAGTGCTAGAGGGTGAGACGAAGCCCGAATGGTATCTCCGGCAAATGCTGGGCACGGCAAACTTCGAGGCCGGGACGGTGCTGAGGTTCATGACCGGGAATCTCTGCTATCAGATCGAACATCACCTTTTCCCCGATCTGCCGCATAATCGCTATCCCGAGATCGCAGAGCGGGTGCGGGCTTTGTGCGTCACCTACGATCTGCCGTATACAACCGGTCCGTTGCTTCGCCAGTACTGGCTCACCGTGCGGACAATCTGTAAGCTTTCGCTTCCGGACGGTTTTCTTTCCGCTACGGCAGACGACGCACCAGAGACCGCATCGGAGCGAAGGTTCGGGAATGTCCCCAAACGATCGCACTTTTCAGGTGTCGGCGACGATGTTCGGCGACAGGGATTGGCGACAGCAATACTCGCCCAGAGTGATCGACGCTGGCCCGGCGAACGTTCGGCCCAGATCGACCTCAAGCACGTGAATTAACGGCCGCACCGGCGCGGCCGTCCCTTGGGTGTAATGTCAAGGTGTTGGAACCCAGCCAGTCCGGGATGTATCAGCCGTCTTACGCTGATCTCGACGAGCAGCCGCTCACGCCGGACACGCCGGTAACAACCGGACGTCGGGATCACCTTGAACGGTCTGACCACTCACGATTCGATACTTGCTCCTGTTGCGCCGCAACGATTTTCTGGCACCGTACACATTGGCATTCTCGGTCGCTACACGCCAAAACCTAACGGACTGGCCAGATTTGGCGAGGGCCTATTGGGTGCCTTATGCACCCATAGGTCGGACGCCAGCGTTATTCGGGTGCCGGGCGGCCAGGCATACACGAGCGGTCAGGTAACCGGAGAGCTGATCGACGGCTCAGCGTCATCCGCGGCAGCATGCAAAGACTTGCTGAACCAGGTTGACGTCGCGGTCATTCAACACGAGTACGGCATGTACGACAGTGTGGTCGGCGACGAAATCGTTGACATCGTCGAGAGTTTAGGCGTCCCGTCGATCGTCATCGCTCACACGATACCCAAAAAGCCTACCTCACAACAACTTTCGGTCCTCAAGGCGATCGTTGCGGCCGCCGGTCAAGTGGTCGTCATGTCCGAGGCCGCGCGGCAGCGGTTGTGCGTCAGCTACGCCGTCGACCGTCGCAAGGTCACCATGATCCCGCACGGGGCGACCGTCCCAAGCAGCCCTCGCGCGAAGCGCCCGAGCAGACCCACCATCTTGACGTGGGGGTTGCTGGGCCCGGGAAAGGGTATCGAGAGGGTCATCGACGCGATGCCGCTGCTCACCGATGTCCCTGGTCGGCCCCACTACCTCGTTGCCGGTCCCACGCACCCCCAGGTCTTCGCCGATCAGGGTGAGGCGTATCGCGATGCCCGAATCGAGCAGGCCCGGCGAAGCGGCGTGGCAGATTCGGTGTCCTTCGACCCTGGCTACTACGGCAAGGCAATGCTGACCGCACTCGTCCAGCAGTCCTCCGTCGTCGTGTTGCCCTATGACTCGACAGAGCAGGTGACTTCCGGAGTGCTCGTCGATGCGATCGCGAACGGCAGACCGGTCGTGGCGACCGCATTTCCGCATGCAGCCGAGCTGCTCAACACCGGAGCAGGCATCGTCGTCGACCACGACGACCCCGCCGCGCTGGCCTCAGCGCTGCGTCAGATCATCACGCATCCACGCCTGGCCGGCGCCATGGCGGCAGAGGCCCGGCGTCGCGCGCCGGAGCTGGCGTGGCCGGTGGTGGCCGGTGCATATGTGACGCTGGCACGCCGTCTGATCGCTGCGCGGCGGACGCGGGCCTGAAGCCGCCCTAAGAACCCAGCTTCGGCTGGTCTGGGACCGGGTCTAGCAGGTTGCCGTCAGGTGAACACCGTCTGACCGTCAACATCGAGTAAGTACTGCTCAGTGCCATGCTCGACCCGCGGCGCGTCACCACCCAACGCCACCGCAACCTTGTTGCTGGCGTTGCGCATCACATCGAAGGTCAGCTCGACGGCCTCGGCGTCGGAGAATTGCGCGCGCACCCCGGCGGCGACGCCCCGGTCGATGCGGCCGGGCGACCAGATCAGCGCGTCGACGTAGCGCAGCGCCGCCTTGCAGCGGTCGGTCAGCTGCGTCGACGCCTCGAAGTGCTCGATGTCGCCGTACAGCGTCTCCGAGCCGCCCGCGTCCAGCGCAGTTGTCTCGCGCAGCGACTTGCACAATCGGCAGTTGTGTTGGGCCGCGCCGCGCAGCCGGACCACCTCCGACGTCAGCGCGTCAAGCCCGCGCAGCCGGGCCACCGTCGGCAGAAAGCCGTTGAACACCGCGTCGGACGGGTCGGTGGCGTGATCCCAGGAAACCGGCCGGGCGACCCACCCGAGGTACTCATCGCCGACCCCGAGTGCTTCCAGCCCGGCGCGCACCCGGGGCACGAAGTCAGCGATATACATTTGCACTACAACGCTGAAAGTGCTGTCCCTCAGCACCTTCCATAGCTCCGTGCGCTGCTCGGCACCGATCATCGAGACGTCGACGCTGAACTGCTCGGCAAAGTTCGCGACGACGGTGTCGGCGCCCGACCCCGGATCGTTCACCGTGGCCTCGGCCGGAAGCGGAGGCAGCCCCAGTGTCTTCGCGCAGACGCGCCGGATCAGGGCGGTTGTGTGACCGTCGCCGGGTGACAACGTCACCAGCCGGGTCAACTCGTCGTGCAGCACCACAACTGGATTATGTCGCTTGGCTCACCGACGACATGTGAAAGTCCGGAATCCGCACCGACGGCATCGCCGTACGGGTGACCCAGTCGCCCCACTCCCGTGGCAGCGTTGCCGCGCTGACACCGGCCTGGCTGGCCCGCCGCAACAGGTCGAGCGGGCTCTCGTTGAACCGGAAATTGTTGACCGCCGCCGTCACTTCGCCGTCTTCGACCAGGTAGACGCCGTCCCGGGTCAGCCCGGTCAGCAGCAGCGTGGTCGGGTCGACCTCGCGGATATACCACAGCGTGGTCAGCAGCAACCCATGTTCGGTCTGGGCGATCATGTCGGCGAGTGGGGTGCTGCAGCCGGTCATCAGCATGTTGTCGGCCGCGACGGCGACCGGCGCATCGAACTCCGCGGCCGCCGCCCGCGGGTAGGCCAGCGTGTTGATCACCCCGTCGCGAATCCAGTCCACCCGCCCGATGTCCATTCCGTTGTCGAAGATCGACACCGTCTCCGACGAACTAGTGGTAGCCACGAAGGGTGTACAGCCCAGGCCGGCCGCCGTGGGATCGGAGTACAGCGTCAGTGGCAGGTCGGTGAGCCGCTCCCCTATCCGGGTTCCGCCGTCGAGCGTGCTCAGCGCGGTGCGGCCCTCCTGCGCGCCGCGTCCGGTCATCGACCAACCCAGATAGACCATCATGTCGGCCACCGCCGACGGTGGCAGGATGGTCTCGTAACGCCCGGCGGGCAACTCGACGGTGCGCTTGGCCCAACCCAGCCGCGTGGACAGCTGCTCCAACAGCGAATCCGTTGGCACATCGGTAAAATCGGGTGTCCCGACGGCCACCCAGGCGCTGGCGCCGTCGCGTTTGGCGTTGATCTCCACCGAACCGGTGGGCTGCGTGTAACGTCGCCGCAGCCCGGTCGACGTCGCCAGAAACGTCGTCTCCAGTCCGTGCCGGGCGAATCCGTAGAGCATGTCGGTGCCGCGGAACCCGCGAGCAAGGGGGCCGGCGATGCCGGAGAACACCTCGGGACCGGTCGCTGGAATCGGCGTGTCCCAGTCGGTCGGCCCGCTGTTTCCGGTCAGCAGCGGGGCCGCGTCGCGGGCCTCGGGCGCCGACACGGCAGCCGCCTGCGACGCCGCGACCAGTCCCTCGATCACCGACGGGTCCACCTCGGCCGAGGTGAGCGAACCCACGTGCGCGGTATCACCCTGTCGGACAATCGAAATCACCGTAGTATGCCGGGCGGTCGACACGCCGTTGGTGGTCATCGAGTTGTTCGCCCACCGCAGCGACGTAGCGATGCGGTCGCTGACCAACACGATCGTCTCGTCGGCACGCCCAAGCCGGGCCGCGGCCTTCAGCGCGACGTCGATGACCTCCTGCGCGCCGATCACAGGCCTGCCTCGAGGCGGGTGTTGAGCACGTTGATTCCACGGAACAGTGCCGACGGGCAGCCGTGGCTGACGGCGGCCACCTGACCGGGCTGGGCCTTGCCACAGTTGTACGCCCCGCCCAGCCGCCACGTTGACCGGCCGCCGACGGCTTCCATCGAATTCCAGAAGTCGGTGGTGGTTGCCTGGTAAGCGATATCGCGAAGCTGCCCGTCCAACCGACCGTCCCGGATGCGGTAGAACCGTTGAGCGGTGAACTGGAAGTTGTAGCGCTGCATGTCGATTGACCATGACCGGTCGCCGACGATGTAGATGCCGTCGTCGACCCGGGCGATCAGGTCGGCGGTGCTGAGGTCCTCGGGGCCAGGCTGCAGTGACACGTTGGCCATCCGCTGGATCGGCACGTGGTGGGGCGAGTCGGCATAGGAGCAGCCGTTAGACCTTGATTGGCCCAGTCGCGGGGCGAACACCCGGTCCAGTTGATAGCCGACGAAGATTCCGTCGCGGACCAAGTCCCAGCTCTGCGCGGCCACCCCTTCATCGTCGTAACCGGTTGTGGCCAAGCCGAATTCGACGGTGCGGTCGGCGGTCACGTTCATCAGCGGAGAGCCGTAGCGCAGCGTGCCGAGCTTGTCAGGGGTGGCGAAGGATGTGCCGGCGTAGGCGGACTCGTAGCCAATGGCGCGGTCGTATTCGGTTGCGTGACCGATGGATTCGTGGATGGTCAGCCACAGGTTGGTGGGGTCGATCACCAGATCGGTCGGGCCCGGTGTGACGCCGGGTGCCTTGATCTTCTCGGCCAGCTGCGACGGCAGCAGCGCCAGCTCGTCGGTCCAGTTCCACACGTCGTCGTCGGTCAGCACCTCCCAACCGCGACCCATCGGCGGCGCCAGCGTGCGCATCGAGTCGAACCCGCAGCCGGCGTCCACCGTGACAGCTTCCAGGACGGGCATCAGCCGCACCCGCTGCTGGGTGATCGACGAGCCGAAGGTGTCGGCGTAGAACGTCTGCTCTTTGACGGCATGCAGACTGGCCGAGACGTGATCGACGCCGTCGGCGGCCAGCAGCCTGCCGGAATAATCCTCCAGCACGGCGATTTTCTCGGCGGTCGGCACCTCGAGGGGGTCGATCCGGTAGCTCGACACCCAGCTGGCATCGGTATACACCGGCTCAGACGCCAGCTCCACACGGTCGCTGTTCAGTGCGGCCAGCGTGCGGGCCACCGACACCGCGCGCCGTGCGGTCTCCGCGGCGACGTCCGGTGAGAGCTCGGCGTGCGACGCGAATCCCCACGTGCCGTCGACGACCACCCGGACCGCCAGACCGATCTCGCGGTTGACCACCGCGGTCTCCAACTCGCCGTCGCGCAACAGGATGATCTCGTTGACGAGTCGGTGAATCCGCAGGTCGGCGTGGGTGGCCCCGGCTGCGGTGGCCGCCGACAGCGCCGCGTCGGCCAGTTCGTGGCGTGGCAGGCTGAGGAAGTCGGCATCGATCCCCCGGTTCGGTGTCACGACTCCCACCGTAATGATTAGCTTTAATACGTTCATGGGGACGCCGGCGACGATGCAGTGGGGGTACCTCCAGCCGCGCAGCGGCGAGGGGGACGCGCAGCGCCATGAGGAGGAGCGGCGCGTATGACTACCGGCCTGGCGGCACCACGCCGATCGAGCGCGCTGGGGTACGCGCTGCTGGCGCCCAGCCTGTTCGGCGTGGTCGCGTTTCTGCTGCTGCCCCTCCTCGTGGTGTTGTGGCTGAGCCTGCACCGGTGGAACCTGCTGGGGCCGATCGAGTATGTCGGCGGCGCGAACTGGCGCTCGGTGCTCACCGACTCGGCATTCGGCAATTCCCTGCTGGTGACGCTGACGTTCGTGGCGATCGTGGTCCCGACCCAGACCGTGCTCGGGCTGGCGGTTGCGTCGTTGCTGGCGCGCGACCTGCCCGGCACTGGACTGTTCCGCACGATTTACGTGCTGCCGTGGATCTCCGTCCCGCTGGCGATCGCGGTCCTGTGGCGCTGGATTTTGGCACCCACCGACGGCGCGGTCAGCACGGTGCTGGGGCATCGAATCGAGTGGCTCACCGATCCCGGGCTGGCATTGCCGGTGGTCTCGGCGGTGGTCGTCTGGAGCAACGTCGGCTATGTGGCACTGTTCTTCCTCGCCGGCATCCTGGCCATCCCCGCCGAGATCCACTCGGCGGCACGCACCGACGGCGCCAGCTCCTGGCAGCGGTTCCGGCGCATCACCCTGCCGATGCTGCGGCCCACCATGTTCTTTGTGTTGGTCACCGGAGTCATCAGTGCCGCACAGGTTTTCGACACGGTCTACGCGCTGACCGGCGGCGGCCCACAGGACCACACCGATCTGGTCGCACACCGCATCTACGCCGAGGCATTCGGGGCCGCGGCGATCGGCCGCGCCTCGGTGATGGCGGTGGTGCTGTTCGTCATCCTGGTCGCCATCACCATCGTCCAGCACCTGTACTTCCGACGGCGGGTCAGCTATGACCTCACTTAGAAAGCCGTCGGCAGCGCTGGTTTACCTCGGCCTGGCGGTGGGTGCGGCGATCACGCTGGCGCCATTCGCTTTCGGCCTGCTGACCTCGTTCACAACTGCGCACCAGTTCGCGACGGGCACACCGTTGACCTGGCCCCGGCCACCGACGCTGGCCAACTACACCGGTTTGGCCGGCGCGGGGTTCAGTCGCGCACTTGCGGTGACGGCACTGATGACGGCGGTGAGCCTGCTGGGGCAGCTAAGCTCATCGATCCTCGCCGCGTACGCGTTCGCGCGTCTGCGTTTTCCGGGGCGCGACGCACTGTTCTGGGTGTACCTCGCAACGCTGATGGTGCCGGGCAGCGTGACAGTGGTACCGCTGTATCTGATGATGGCGCAACTGGGGCTGCGTAACACGTTCTGGGCGTTGGTGTTACCGTTCGTGTTCGGCTCACCCTACGCCATTTTCCTTCTCCGCCAACACTTTCGCGCGATCCCAGATGACCTGATCAACGCCGCGTATCTGGACGGCGCCAATACGCTGGACGTGATCGTGCACGTGGTGGTGCCGTCCAGCCGTCCCGTGATCGTCACGCTGATGCTGATCACCGTCGTGTCGGAGTGGCATCACTTCATGTGGCCGCTGATCATCACCAGCGGCACCAAATGGCAGGTGCTGACCGTGGCGACGGCCGCGCTGCAATCCCGCTACAACGCGCAGTGGACGCTGGTGATGGCTGCGGTTGGCGTGGCAGTTTTGCCATTGCTCATGTTGTTCTTGATTTTCCAGCGGCACATCGTGCGCTCGATCGTCGTCACGGGGCTGAAGTGAGCCGGCCCCGGTTCTCCACGCTGGTCGCACTGGGCTGGGTGGTGGTCGCTGCGTTGCTGGCGGCCTCGGCGGTGCTGCTGGACATCACGGCCCGGCCGCCCAGCGGCAAGACCGTCGTGACTGTCCGATTGTGGGACCAGCAGGTCGCCAAGGCGTATCGGCAATCGTTTGCAGCGTTCACCCGTCTGCACCCTGACATCGAGGTGCAGACCGATGTGGTCTCGTACTCCACGTACTTCAACACGCTGCGCACCGACATCGCAGGCGGCAGCGCCGACGACATCTTTTGGATCTCCAATGCCTACCTTTCCGGCTACGCCGACAGCAGTCGGCTCATGGATATCGGGAAAACCCTTGGGCCGCAGGCATCGTCAGCGTGGGAGCCGTCGGTGGTCGAGCAGTTCACCCGAGGCGGGACGCTGTGGGCCGTCCCCCAACTCACCGATGCCGGTATCGCGTTGTACTACAACGCGGACCTGCTCGCCGCCGCCGGCGTCGACGCCGCCGCATTGACGGCACTGCGGTGGAGTCCCGACGGCGGCGACACGCTACGCCCGCTGCTGGCCCGGCTCACGGTCGATGCCGATGGACGCACAGCGGCCACACCGGGTTTCGATGCGCAACGCGTCCGGCAATGGGCTTACAACGCGGCCAACGACGCGCAGGGCATCTACCTGAATTACATCGGGTCAGCCGGGGGCGTGTTCCAGGCCGGTGATCGCTTCGCGTTCGACAACCCCGGCGCGATCGAGGCTTTCAGCTACCTGGTCAAGCTGATCAACCGCGATCACGTCGCGCCGCCCGCCTCGGACACCAACGACAACGGCGACTTCTGCCGCAACCAATTCCTGGCCGGCAAGATCGCACTCTTCCAGTCCGGGACCTACAACCTGGCATCGGTGGCCGCGCAGGCGAGCTTCCGGTGGGGCGTGGCCTTGCTGCCCGCCGGACCAAAGGGGCGCGTCAGCGTCACCAACGGCATTGCCGCGGCAGGTAATTCGGCGTCCGCGCATCCTGACGCGGTGCGCCAGGTGCTGGCCTGGATGGGTAGCACCGAGGGCAACCAGTATGTCGGCCGCCACGGCAGCGCGATCCCCGCAGTCACGTCAGCGCAGCAGGTGTACTTCGACTACTGGAAGACCAAGAGCGTCGACGTCACACCCTTCTTCGCGGTCCTCAACGGCCCGCGCATCGCCGCGCCCGGCGGCGCCGGCTTCGCCGCCGGATTTCCGGAAATCAAGCCGTATTTCGATGAGATGTTCCTGGGCCGCAGCGATATCGCGACGACCCTGCAGCGGGCCCAGGACGCAGCCAACGCCGCCGCCACCCGCTGACCAGCGGTCGCTAACGGGCCAGCGGGACGTCGAGCGCGATCGCCGCGACGCACACCGCGACGGTGATCGAGAGCGCCAGCAAGTCAGCCAGTTTCGGCCGCGACGGCACGGCCGAGATCTGGCCGATGCCGCCGCGCGCCGTGATCGCGTCACCCATCTCGTCAGCGCGGCGCAATGTCACCGTGAGCGCCGCAGTGATCAGGTCGATCAGTTCCAGGGCCCAACGCCTGCGACGCGCCCTGCGGGTGGTCAGTACCTGTCTGGGCCGTAACGCACGCGCGGCGTAAAGCACCCGGAATTCATCGATCAGCATCGGGAATGCACGCAACGCAAGCGCCAACGCCACGGCCCACTCGTCGATCGGGATCCGCACCAGGCGCAGCGGACGGCCCAAAGTGGCTACTGCCGGCGCTATTTCGGCGACATTGGTGGTCCACGACACCATCGCTCCCAGACCCAGCAACACGACCGACAACGTCGTGATGCGCAGGAACTTCAGCAGCCCGCCGAATCCGACCTGCGACCCCGCCAGTTCGATGAACGGACTGCCGCCCGCGAACGCCGCCGTGATCCCGCCCAGGGCCAACAGAATCCACACCCAGTGCGGCACCGACGGGAGCGCGCCCCGCGGAATGCGCGCGATCCGGGCCGCGCTCAGCACCAGCGCCGCCACCAGCCCGATGGTGATCCACCCCGGATAGAACGTCAGCAGTACCGAGATGCCGAAGACCGCCAGTAGTTTGGTGCCCGCCCACAGCCGGTGGATCGCCGAGTTGCCGGGCACTGGACGGAGCAGCACCACCGGGCGGGTTTGGCGGCGGGTCTGCCGTTCGTCCGTTGGGGTTGCGGTCACAGCAGGCCTCCCGCCGTCGTCGCCGCCGGTTCCAACACACCGTTGCTCAGATGCAAGGTTCGGGGGCAGAGGTCTTCCAATCCGGCGAAGTCGTGGGAGATGACCACCACAGTCAGGTCCTTCTCGCGGCGCAGCTCCTCGAGCAGTCGCAGCAGACCACGTTGGGTGGCGGCGTCCAGACCCGCCAACGGCTCGTCGAGGATCAGCGCCCGCGGCGAGCGCGCCAGCAGGCCGGCCAGCACCACCCTGCGCATCTGACCGCCGCTGAGTTGATCGATGCGCCGCTTCGCCAACGCGCCGTCCAATCCCACCACGGCCAGCGCGCTTGCCACCCGGTCGTGGTCCTTGGGCGAAAAGCCGGCCGCCGAAGCCACTTCCAGGTCGACCCGGCTGCGCATCAGCTGCAGTCGGGCCGCCTGGAACGACAGCGCCACGGCGCCGACCTGCTCGTGAGTCGGGCGGCCGTCAAGCAGACAGCTGCCGGTCGTGGGCACCGTCAGCCCGGCCATGATCCACGCCAGCGTCGATTTGCCCGAGCCGTTGCCGCCGTGGATCAGCACCCCGTCGCCCTGTTGCACCACGAAACTGACATCGCGCAGCGCAGACTTGGCCCACGGTGTCCCACTGCCGTATTCGTGTCCGACACCGGCGAGCTCGAGCACCGGCGCGTCGGACTCGTGACCCATCGCGGCCGTTGCCACCGGCGCCGCCGTCGTCTCGACCATCGCGGTGTTATCTCCGGAATCGCTGAGATTGATTGTGCGGTCGGCGGAATCGGCTTCGTCGTTGTAGTGCGTGATGTGCACCAGCGCCGTCCGGTGCCGTTGCTTCAGGCCGGCCAGCACGCTGAGCAACGCGTCCCGACCCTGCTGGTCGACCATGCTGGTGACCTCGTCGGCGATGAGTAGCGCGGGCTCGCGCGCCAGTGCTGCGGCCACCGCCAGCCGCTGCAACTCACCGCCCGACAGACTTCCGGTGTCACGTTCCGCGTGCGAGTCGAGGCCGACTTCGTTGAGCAGCCTGCCCACGTCGATGGTCGTCCCGGGCGGCAGACCCCACACCACATCGTCGGCGACCCGAGTTCCCAGCACCTGACTTTCCGGATGCTGCATGACCACCGCGGTACCGCCCAACCGGCCCAGCCCCACCGCCCCGGGTCGTTCGACGGTTCCCGACGACGGTTCCCGGCCGGCCAGCACCAGCATCAGCGTCGTCTTGCCCGAGCCGTTGGCCCCGGTAATGGCCACGTGTTCGTCAGCGTTTACGTCCATGCTGAGCGTCCGCAACGCGTCGTGGTCGGTGTGCGGGTAACGGAACCGGACCTGGTCCAGCCGTACCGGGACCGGCGCGATCGGGGCATTGTCCGGCGGCGCGTCCAATTTGTGCACATCGGGGATACCGCGCATCCGGTCCAGCACCCGCGACAGCGCCCACCAACCGATCAACGACACCACCGTGATCGAAACGATCCCGTTGGCGAAGATCAGCCACGGCCAGTAATGCAGTGCTTCTGCGAGCAACCACTTGAGATGGTCGGCGGACCATTCAAGCCCGACCCCTATCCGCGTGCTGAGCGGGAAGGAATGCGCCTTCGCGAAACGCCCGATTCCGGTCAAGACGGTCGCCAGCCCGTCGACGTTGGCGGTGACGGCCTCGAAGATCAGATGCCGAAGCCGGGTCAGTATCGCCAACGCGGCGACGATCGCGGCGTTGAAAGCCGCTCCGGCGACCAAGGAAACGGCGATCACCGTTCGGGTGCCGCGGCGGCGGCGTTTGACGACGCCGGTCAGTCCGCCGATGTAGGCGCTGTGGACTACCGTCATCAAGCCACCGAGTCCGGCGATCAAAAAGGCGATCACCCCGGCGGCGACCGTCGCGGTGATCATCACCCGGATCCGATACCGGTAGGCCAGCAGGCCCATCGGAACGGTGCCCAGCAGCGACAATGCCCCGGCGAACGGGACGACGATGGAGATGATCGCGGTCGCCGCGCACAGCGCCGCCATGACCGCTGACTGCGCGAGTTCGCCCGGACTCAGCGATCCGGCCCCTCGAGGCGCGGATGCGGGGCGATTCGCGTTCATTTCATCGATTCTGCCAGTTTTCGCGGGGTGGTCCCGCGAGCGCGCGGCGCGCGGGTCGCTTGAGTTTGCCGCAGTGAAATTGCCCGGTTGGTGGGTCTAGATAGTCTAGCTATGCAACGATGGACGCATGACGTCATCCGCAACCTCCGATCGAGGCGCGGCCGAGGGGGCCGTCGCCGGTCTGGGCGCGGACCTGCTCGCCGTAGTCGCCAGGCTCAACCGCTATGCCACCCAACGCATCCAGATGGATTTGCCGGCCGCCCAAGCCCGATTGCTGTCGACCATCGATGCCTGCGTCGAGGCCCGGATCTGTGATCTGGCCGCCGTGGACCACTGCTCACAGCCGACGATGACCACGCAGGTGCGGCGGCTCGAAGATGCCGGCCTGGTCGCCCGGACGGTCGACCCCGGCGATGCCCGGGCGGTCCGCATCCGGATGACCCCCGAAGGTACGCGCACGCTCAATCGGGTCCGGGCCGACCGCGCCGCGGTCATCGAGCCTCAACTTGCCGGATTGAGGGCCGCGGACCGCCAGACGTTGGCGGATGCCGTTACCGTGCTGCGCCGCGTCCTCGACGATTCCGGGCCCGCCCAGCGACCCGTCTCAACTCGGTAGGGGCTGCCGCGGGGGGCGGTTATCCAGCACCGACGTCGCTGCGTCGGCTCTCGGCGCATCATGGCGGGTGGACAAGGGTCGCACGACTCCAAGATGATGGGCGCGGAAGGGGGATGGCCATGCCGGCGGAGGCGTTTGCTGCCCCGTTGATCGTCTGGCTCGGACCCCGCCGGTACACCTTCCCCGCGGGCCGAGATGTCACCGTCGGCCACGACAGCCGGGCGGATATCCGCCTCGACGGCACGGACACGTCCGCCTCCCCCACCCACGTCGTGCTGCATCACAACGGCAGGCAGTGGATTGCCGTCGATCGCAGCGAAGGCGGGATCTACGTCGACGGCGTGCGGATGTCGACGGTGTTCATCCACGACGGTCGGGCGATCACCCTTGGCGATCCGCAGCGCGGGCCCCGGTTGGTGTTCCAACTCGGCGCCCCGCCCCCGCCCCCGCCACCGAGACCCGCGCCTCCGCCGATGCGGCCCGCGCCTGCCCCACCACCGCGGCCCGTTCACCCCAATTGGCCGCCGGTTCCGCCGCCACACACCCATAGACCGGCACCTGGTCCGATCGCGTGGTCGGCGCCACCGCCACCGCCCAGGCCGCCGCAACCGCCGCCGCCCGTGCCGCGACAACAACCACCACCACCCGCCGCCACGACAGCGCTGCCGCTGCAACACCCCTGGCCGCCGCAAGCACCACCCCCGCCGCCACCAACGCATGGGCCGCCGGAATTGGTTTCGGCCTTCGCTCCGCCTCGACGCAGACGCAAAGTGTTCGTCGAGCGGCTGACCGCGGCGGTGCGAAAACTGTTGCCGCAGCGCCCCGAACCCAGACCGCAGGAAGCCGCGCCGACGACTCAGCTGCGGCAGCCGGACACCCCGGAGACCTCGGATACCTCGGATAGCGAGGCCCCGTCGCACCGACCGGCGGCCAACACCGGTCCACTGGAGGCGCGTCAGCTGCGGCTCACTGTCGACGGCGAGCAGGCGCTGGCGCATCTGTCCTTCACCGTGCAGCCGGGCACGCTTACCGCGGTCATCGGGCTGTCGGAGGCCAGCGCATCTGCCCTGGTCGACGTGCTAGGCGGCGCGGTCCAACCCGGCGTCGGCACAGTCGATTTCGACGGACACGACGTGGCAGCAGATCAGGTGCGACCAAACGTCGGCGTGGTGCCGCGCTACGACCTGCTGCATCCTGAGTTGACCATCGAACAAGCGTTGGGCTACGCCGCCGAACTACGTTTGCCGCCAGGCACTTCCGCGGATCAGCGAACAGAGCTGGTGCGCTCGGTACTCGACGAGATGAAGTTGGGCTTGCTGCGCACCATCCAGGTAGACAACCTCACCACCGAGCAGCGCAAGCGCGCATCGTTGGCCGTCGAACTGCTGACCGGTCCATCGTTGCTTGTTCTCGACGAGCCCACCGCCGGACTCGACCCGGAAGCGGAGCGAGAGATGACGGCCACGCTGCGACGACTCGCCGACGAGGGGCGCGTCGTTGTGGTGGCAACCACATCACCCACCGACCTGGACATGTGCGATCAGGTGTTGGTGCTCACCCCGACCGGCACGCCGGCTTTCGCCGGAGCGCCTTCGCAGATCGGCACGGAGTTGGGCACGACCGACTGGACGGAGATCGTCGCGCGGGTCAGCGCGGACCCGTACGGCGCACACGACGCGTATCTGGCCCGCCAGCCGCAGGCCCCGGCCGCGGCACCGCCGGAGGAAGCGCCCGCCGAGCCCCCTGCCTCGGCGGCGCGCGCGAACCTGTGGCGCCAAATCCTCATCGCAGTTCGTCGGCAGGGCTGGCTGATGGTCGCCGATCAGCGGTATTTCATTTTCCTGATGATCCTGCCGTCGCTGTTCGGCGCCATCTCCCTGCTGGTGCCCGGGCACGCCGGCCTCGGCACGGCGAACCCCTACGGCGACAGTCCCGACGAGGCCGTCGAGATTCTTGCCGTGCTCAACGTCGGCGCCGTCGTGATGGGCACGGCGCTGGGCATCCGCGACCTCTTCGGTGAACAGCGCATCTTCCGGCGCGAACAAGCCCACGGCTTGTCTGCGTCGGCGTTCCTGGCCGGCAAGGTCATCGTTTACAGCCTGATCGCCGTCGTGCAGGCCGGCATCATCACCATCGCCGCCGCGGTCGGCAAGAGCCCGCCCACCCACGGCGCCGTCCTGCTCGGCAATGCCACCTTCGAGCTGTTCGTGACGCTGGCCGTTACGGTCGTCGTCTCGGCGATGGTCGCGCTTGCCTTCTCGTCGCTGGCGGCCTACGCCGAGCAGATCTGGTTAATGGCCGTGCTGATCGTGTTGTTCTCGCTGGTGTTCGCCGGGGCGATGTTCCCGACCGGCGGCCGGTTCGGCCTCGAGCAGATCGCCTGGTTGGTGCCGTCCCGATGGGCCTTCGCGGCCTCGGCTTCCACCGTCGACGTGCACGCCGTCAACGTGCTGGCCTCCGTCGACGATTCGTGGACACACTCATCCGGCCGTTGGCTGTTCGACATGGGGATGCTGGTCGGCTTCGGCGTGGTCGCCACCGCGATCCTGCGGTGGCGGCTGAGGCGGCCGGTGCGCCGGCAGCATCAGCCTTGATCAGATATACCGTCTGACACGTCGACAGTACGCCGCGTATTGCTCGCCGTAGTGCCGACGCATGAATTCTTCTTCGCGCACCACTTGGCGATGGAAGAGCCAGGTACCGGCGGCCAGGTAGACCAGCGGAACCCAGTTCGGAAACACCAAGAACTGGCCCAGCAGAACCAAAAACAGCCCGACGTAGATCGGGTTACGACTAAAGGCAAACACCCCGGTGGTCACGAGCTTGTCGGGATCGTCGACATCGATGCCGACGCGAAAGCTCCTGCCGAACGAAATCAGGCTCGCCAGCAGCATGAGCAAGCCTGCACAGCACAATCCGACCCCGACCCAGGCCGTGGTTTCCGACTGGAAGAACTTCCCGCCGCCGACAAGCGGCCAGCCGAATGCCGCCGCGAAGACGGTGTAGAAGTAGAACAGCGCGACCGGGGGAATGACAAAGTCTGTCTTGTCGATGTTGCCGAAATGCATTGCGCGGGTTCCGGTCCTGCGCAGCAGCGCGACCCTGGTCAACACCATGCCGATCAGGAGCACAATGGTGACGGCGGCTAGATACCCTGGCAACGGCGTCGTCCTCTCCGATCGAAACTAACGCGAGGTCAGCACATCACGCAGCCAAAGTGGCTATAAATCAACCGGTTCGGCTCCGTTGACCTCACCCCACAGCGCTTGGTAGCAACGTGCCGCGGCGCTGTGCGGGGCGAAAGCCGTCACCGGCGCCCGCTGTTCGGCCATCTGCTCGATGATCGACAGCGCCGGGATCGCCGTGGCCAGGATCCCCGGTCGTTCGGCTGACAACTGCTCCACGAGATCCCGATGCAATCGCTTGCGCCGGTCCACCATCGAGAAAAATGCACACACCTGCGGTTGGCGACCGTCGAAATCGCTGACGAAGCTAGATAATTGGTCGAACGTGCGCACCGACAACGTCGCCGGAATCATCGGTACCAGCAGCGTATCGACGGCATGCAGGACGTTCTCCGACAGCAACGAAATGCTCGGGGGGCAGTCCAAGAAGACCACGTCGTATTCCCCGGCGAGCGGTCGCAACAGCTGGCGAATTCGGCGGGTCGGCCGCTTCACGTCGTCGAGCTGCAAATCCAGATTGCGGTAGCTGAAATCCGCCGGCAGCAGGTCGAGCCCGTCGAAATCGGTGGCCTTGATCGCATCGTCGAGCGATCGCGTGCCCTCGACCAGCGCCCGGCTGCCGCCCTTGACCTTGGGCCGCACCCGGAACAGATAGGTGGCCGCGCCCTGCGGGTCGAGATCCCACAGCAGTGCGTTGTATCCGCTGCGCGCCGCCAGATGCGCGAGGTTGACCGCGGCCGAGGTCTTGCCGACGCCGCCCTTGATGTTGTACGTCGCGTAGATCTTCATCAGCGCACCAGGGCCTTCACTCGGGCCCGGTTCTCATCGGACAGGAATGGCTGCAGCCGGCCCGCCAGCGCCGCCCGTGCGGCCAGCTGATGGGCGTCGAGCTGCGCGGCCATCTCCCCCATCGCCAATACCGTCTCCGGCGGCGCCGCACGCTGTTCCATCATCGCGGCGGCAAATTCACGCACGGCCTCGCGCTGCACCTCGCCGTCCTGGAAGTCCCCCAGGGTGTCTTGAAGCGCCTTGAGCTCTTTGAGAAGCTGGCGGTGCGGTGCATCGGTGCACAGCGGCCGGAACACCTCCAGCAGATAGCGCAGCTCCTTGCACCGTTTGCGCAATGCATGAACCTGCTCGCTCGGCGAGTCGGCGTTGAGCCGTTTACCCAGCCGCACGACGTTGCGGAACGCCCGCTCGACCCGTTGCCGGGCTAGCGTCGCGGCCGTTGGCCCGCGCACGGTGTCAACGGTCACCTGCGCCAGTGCGCCGCGCCAGTCGCTCATCAACTGCTCGAAGCGCCGCGAGCGCAGCCCGCGCACCAGCCGGCGCCGTTCAGCGGCTCGATGGCGGACCAGAAACGACCGGAAGGGGTCGAGATCTTGTGGATCTGCCGACGCCAGCCGGGCGGCCATGTTGTCGAGTTCGTGCAGGTAGACATCGAGATCGCGCACCGGTGTGGTCAAATCGCCGAGCCATTTGAATTCCGGCTGGAATCGCTCGGCGAGGTTGTCGGGCAGCACGTCACCGGCGAGCTTGAGAATCGACCGGGTGCGCCGCACCGCCACCCGCAGGTCGTGCAGGAATTCGATGTCGATCGCGGCGATCGTGCCCGCCACGTTGTCGTCGATGACGGCGGCGAACCCGGACAGCATGTCGGCAATCGCCACCGCCGCAGGCGTTTCCGGCCGCAGCTGAGCCGACGGGCTGTCCCCGTTGCTCGGGCTGCGACTCGCATGGCGCAGCGCCAGGTCGTAGGGCGTCGTCGTCACGGCCGCGAGCCCGTCGACGCGAGCCAGCAGCCGCGCGATCCGATCACCCGCCGTGTCGTAGCCGCGCAGCGGCTGGATCCACACCCGGCTGGTGCCGTCATCAACGCTTTCGGTCAGCAGCCGGGCGACGGTTTTCTCGTCGGCGTTGAGTACCTGACTCTCCCGGGCGGCAGAACGCACGGTGACAACCGGCAGCAGCGCCCGCGGCGCGACGATCGGGGTCAACGCGTCGCGCAACAGCCCGGCCGGCAGATCGTGCACCTGCGCCGGCCACTTCACCCCCGCCGGTGGGGCCTGCAACCGCGCGCCATCGGGAAACTGCATGATCAGCGGCCCGTTGTCGACGTACTCCAGGGAGATCCCGGCGGAATGCAGCCGCCAGTCGAAGGTATCCAGCCAGGTGTGCGAGACCGTCTTTTCCGGCCCGGCGGCCAAGGCGAATTTCGGCTGCAGGGCCGCCGCGACGGCCTCCATCTCAACCGCACCCTCCTTGCTGAAGGCGCGGGGAACGTTGCCCATGACCTACCTTTCGTTGACCGC
>DASQRI010000159.1:0-2362 GCA_035642975.1 Mycobacterium sp. | reverse complement strand
CACCCTCTCGGTCGTCGATACGACCACCAACGCGGTGGCGAAGACGATCAACCTTAAGCTGCCGATCAAAGTGCCCGGCCAAAAAGGGGCAGCCTATGGCGCCGCGCCGGACTCAGTCGCCGTCGATGCCACGGCAGGCATTGCCTACGTCGCGCTTTACAACGCAAACGCGATCGCGGTCGTCAACCTCAACGCCAGCCCGAAGAATGCCGTCATGGGCATGATCCCGGTGGCCTATGCGCCGAGCTCGGTCGTACTAAACAAGGCCGATAACAAACTTATCGTCGCCAACGATAAGGGCGTCGGCACCCTGTATTCGTTCGAGACCGACTTCAACGTCACCGACTTCAACACTCACCAGGATAATGGCACCGTCAGCATCGTCCCCGTGCCGAATAGCGCTAAATTAACGGCGATGACGGCGCAGGTTTTCGAGAACAACCACTGGGATCTGACGGAGAATATCAAGTCTGCCGCAGGGGGCAACCAGGAGACCAAGGCGGTCGCAATCCCGGACAAGATCGGCGATCCGTCGCTGATCAAGCACGTGTTCATGATCATCCGTGAAAACCGCACCTATGATCAGATCCTGGGCGACGTGGCTGCCGGCAATGGTGACAGCTCGTTGGCGGTGTTCGGCGGCAAGGACACTCCGAATGTGCACAATCTGGTGACCCGCTTCCCGCTCTTCGACAATTTCTACGATCCGAGCCGCCAGTCGGCGGACGGGCACCAGTGGATCACCGAAGGCCTGGCGCCCTATGCCGACGACATCCAGTCGCCTGACTGGGTCCGCAGCTATCCAGGCGGGAACGCCGGCGATGCACTCGCCTATCAGAAAAAGGGCTTCCTGTTCTCGGAAGCGGCAGCCGCTGGTCTGCCGGTGAAGATCTACGGCGAATACGTCGAGAATGACACGTTCAAACAGCCGAACGGGTCGACCAAAGAGCCGAGCTGGAGCCAGTTTTACACCGACTCGAAGAACTTCGAGGCGGGGACCGAGAAGACGCTGTATTACCAGAATACGGTCCAGGCACAATCCTCTCTCCCGGCCGTATCCAACCACCTCATCACGAACTTCCCGCAGTTCGATCTGGGCATCCCCGACCAGTTCCGCGTCGATCTGTGGCAGCAGGACTTTAAGAATGACGTCGCGGCCGGTACGGTGCCGGCGTTGAGCATACTTTGGGTAATGGACGACCACACCGGCGGCCCGCCGACCGTGGACGCCGAACAGGCCGATAACGACCTGGCCGTGGGGCGCATCATCGACTACATCAGCCACAGCAAAGTATGGTCCTCGTCGGCGATCTTCATTGAGGAAGACGACGCGCAAAACGGCGTCGATCACGTCGACGGTCATCGCAGCCCGGGCTATATCGTCAGCCCATACACTGTGCAGAACGGACCCACCGACCACACCTACTACACGCAGGTCAACATGACTCGGACGATCGAGCAAATCCTTGGTCTACCGCCCATGAACCAGTTCGACCTCGTGGCGTCGCCTATGAGGACGGCCTTCGTCCAGGGCGATGCTCCCACAGAAAACTTCCAGCCATGGAAGCACGTGCCGAACCAGGTCCCGCTGGACCAGGGTGTCACGACAACAACCGCAGCCAACGAGTCCATCAGCCCTGCGGTCAAGGCCCTGAAGGTAGCTTGGCTCCAGAAGAAGAAGCAGATCTTCGCCGGCAAACTGAACAAGCCCGACGCCGAAGACCCTGACACCGTTAGCCACCTGAACTGGTACATGTCGACCGGGTTTACGCGGCCCTATCCCGGCGAGAGCAAGGTTCGCCCCCCGAGCGAATTTAACAAACCGGCACCCACCACCGCTGACCTGGACGACTAAAACACGTTCCGACCGTAACAGCCCTTTCCCCAATAATCGGGGAAAGGGCTTTTTTTGCATCAAACGCAAAGTCCCCATCGACCTGCAATTCCGCATGAACCCACAGACGGGACCAGAACGACAGCGTCAGGGGGACAATGTTGTCTGCTGAGGGCGCTGCCGATGTTTATCCGCGCAACGGCCCACCATGGAGTGGGACACAGCCACGGCGCAGTGCATTCTTGAGGAGGCGGGCGGCTCGGTTACCGACCTCAAAGGAAACATCATCAGGTACAACAAACCAGAGCCCACTCTTGAGTAAACAACTAAAACTTCAGGCGTAGCGCGAACTGGATCTGGCGCGGAGTGCCGGTGCCAACCGGGGTGGTATTCACGGTGGTTACAATTTGCCCGAAGCTGGAGGAAGACGAGTCAGCCTGGGGCAGACCATATTGCGCGCGGTTGAAGAGGTTGAAGAATTCGCTGCGGAATTGTAGCTGGACACGTTCCGTCAGCGGGATCTGCCTG
>DASQRI010000158.1:0-5376 GCA_035642975.1 Mycobacterium sp. | reverse complement strand
CCCCGACGCCGCAGCGGCGGGGTCTGCGGTGACCCTCATCGACGCGCCGGTGTCCGCGGCGCGTCGCTCGGCGGCGACCAGCACCGAAGGATCGGGGCCAAACCCGTTGGGAGCGGCGATCGTCACGTTGATGCCGGCGGTGACGCCGCCCAGCAGCAGCGAGTGAGCCATGTTGTTGGCGCCATCACCGAAGTACGACATCCGTAGACCCCGCAGCGATCCGGCGCGTTCGGCGACGGTCTGCAGATCGGCTAGCACCTGGCACGGGTGGAACTCGTCGGACAGCGCGTTGACGATCGGTACCGTGGCCGTGGCGGCCATCGCGTTCAGCCGCTGCTGGCCGAATGTCCGCCACACGATCGCATCGACATAGCGAGACAACACCTTTGCGGTGTCGGCCAACGTTTCCTCCCGCCCCAGCTGCGTGCTGCGGCCGTCGACCACCACGGCATGTCCACCCAGTTGAGCGATACCCACTTCGAACGAAAACCGGGTACGCGTGGAGTTCTTCTCGAAGATGACCGCGACCCCGCGCGGCCCGTCCAGGGGGCGACGGGTGAAGGGATCCTTTTTCACCTCGGCGGCCAGTGCCAGCACGTCGGCCTGCTCATCGGGCGACAAGTCGTCGTCACGCAGGAAGTGGCGGATCATTGGACCCCCTCGGCGCTGTCCAAGATTCCCGGCAGCGCGGTAACGAAGGTGTCGATGTGATGCTCGGTGATGATCAACGGCGGCGCCAGGCGGATGACATCGGGTGCCGCGGCGTTGACCAGGAATCCGGCGTTGCGGGCGGCCGTCTCAACCCCCTTCGCGGCGGCTGTACTCAGTACCACCCCGCACAACAGGCCACGGCCACGCACGTGATCGACCAACGGGTGGCCCACCGATTCGATGCCGTGGCGCAACGTCTTTCCGAGCACTCCGGCCTGGCGCACCAGGTCATGGTCGGCCAGTACACCCAGCACCGCGAGCGCCGCCGCCGCGCAGATCGGGTTGCCGCCGAAGGTGCTGCCGTGCAGGCCCGGGGTGAGCAGCTGCGCGGCCGGACCCACCGCCAGGCACGCGCCTATCGGCAGCCCGCCGCCGAGGCCCTTGGCCAGCGTCACCACGTCAGGCGTGATGCCGTCGTGCTGATGAGCGAAAAATGTTCCGGTGCGGCCCATTCCGGTCTGCACCTCGTCGAGAACCAGCAGGGCGCCGTTTGCGGCGGTAATGTCGCGGGCGGCCGCGAGATAGCCATCGGGCGGGACAACGACACCGCTCTCCCCCATGATCGGCTCCAGGAACACCGCGGCGGTGTCGTCACCGACCGCAGCGGCGAGGGCGTCGACGTCGCCATAGGGCACGTGCGTGACGTCACCGGGCAGCGGTGCAAACGGCGCCTGCTTTGTCGGTTGACCGGTCAGCGCCAGCGAGCCCATCGTCCGGCCGTGGAAAGCCTCGTGGGCCGCAACCAGTTTCGTGCGCCCGGTGAGCCGAGACAGTTTGAACGCCAACTCGTTGGCCTCGGTGCCGGAGTTGCAGAAGAACACCCGGGCCTCTGCGTCGCAGCCAAGCAGACCGACCAGCGCCTCGGCCAGCGCTATGCCGGGCTCGGCGGCATACAGGTTCGAGGTGTGCCCCAGCGTCGACATCTGCCGCGTGACGGCGTCGATCACGGCGGGGTGACGATGCCCCAACACGTTGACGGCTATGCCGCCGAGCAGATCCAGGTAGGACCTTCCGTCGACGTCGGTGACCACGGCGCCGTCTCCGCTGGCCAATGCCACCGGCGGGACGCCATAGTTGTTCATCATCACCGCGGACCACCGCTGCTGCAGCTGTTCCGTCTCAGTCATTGGCGCCGCTCCTCCCCATCGCTGCGCTCTGCATCGTCGCCGGCGCGGTCATGCGCACACCACCTTCGTGCCGGTGCCCTCGTCAGTGAGCAATTCGACCAGCACACAATGCTCGACGCGGCCGTCGATGACGTGGGCGCTGGGCACGCCGGCGGTCACCGCCCGCAGGCAGGCCTCGATCTTCGGGATCATGCCGGTCTCAAGCGTCGGCAACAGTTGCGTCAATGCCGCGGTGTCGATTTCGCTGACCAGTGAATCCCGGTCCGGCCAGCGGGTGTAGAGACCGTCGACGTCGGTGAGCATCAGCAGTTTCTCGGCTCCCAGGGCCTCGGCCAGTGCACCCGCGGCGGTGTCGGCGTTGATGTTGTGCACCTTGCCGTCGATGTCGGGCGCGAGCGTCGACACCACCGGAATCCTATTGGCCGCAATCAGATCCAGCACGACCGCGGGGTTCACCTGTGCAATGTTGCCGACCAGGCCGATGTCGGTGTCGATACCGTCGACGGTGACGCTGCGCCGCACCGCGGTGAGCAGGTTCGCATCTTCGCCGGTGACACCGACCGCGTACGGGCCGTGCGCGTTGATCAGGTTAACCAGCTCACGGCCGACCTGGCCGAACAGCACCATTCGCGCCACGTCGAGCACTTCTGGCGTCGTGACCCGGAAACCGCCCTTGAAGTCACCAACGATGCCGAGCCGCTTCAGCATCGCGCTGATCTGTGGGCCACCGCCGTGCACGACGACCGGATGAATGCCGCAGTTGCGCAGAAACGCCATGTCGGCGGCGAATTCACGCCGCAGCGTGTCGTTGGTCATCGCGTTGCCGCCGTATTTGACGACGACGATCTTGCCGTGCAGCTGAGTCAGCCACGGCAGTGCCTCGGCCAGCACCTGGGCCTTGACCAGAGTGGACACCGCGGTATCGGTCATGACCGCCGCCGACGATGCAGTGGGGGTACCTCCAGCCGCGAAGCGGCGAGGGGGACGAAGCGACGAGGAGGAGGCGGTGTGATCATGACGAGTACGCCGAATTCTCTTCGACGTAAGCGTGCGACAGGTCAGTGGTGCGGATGGCGGCGTGCGCAGAGCCGACCCCGAGGTCGACGGCCACGTCGATGTCGGTGGCCGACAAGTCGACTTTGCGTGCCCCCGGTGTGCCTACGCCGTCGACGCACACGGCTGAACCGTTGAACGACACGGTGATCCGGTCGGGGTCAAGCTGCACGGGTGCCATGCCGACGGCGGCGAGCACCCGGCCCCAGTTCGGGTCGGAGCCGAACAGCGCCGTCTTCACCAGGCTGTCCCGTGCAATCACCCGGGCCGCGATGACGGCGTTGTCTTCGGTGGCGGCACCGGTCACGGTGATAGTGACGCGCTTGGTGACGCCTTCGGCGTCGGCTTGCAGTTGGGCGCACAAGTCGTCACAGACCCGCAGCACAGCGTCGTCGAGATCGGCTTGGCTGGGCGTGATTTCGCTTGCGCCCGAGGCCAACAACAGCACGGTGTCGTTGGTCGAGCAGCTGCCGTCGATGTCGAGGCGGTCGAACGTCCGGGCGGTGGCACGGCGCAGCGCCTGCTCGAGCGCGGACGCCTCGGCGACGGCGTCGGTGGTGAGCACGCACAGCATGGTGGCCAGCGACGGCGCCAGCATCCCGGCGCCTTTGGCCATCCCGCCGACGGTCCAGTTGCCGGGATGGTGCAGCGCAACCTGTTTCGGCACGGTGTCGGTGGTCATGATGGCCCGGGCGGCTTCCTCGCCGCCGGTGATCCCGCCCGCCATATCGTGCACCAGCTGCACGACCCCGGCGAGCACTTTGTCCATCGGCAACCGGTCGCCGATCAAGCCGGTGGAACACACCGCGACGTCAATCGCCCCGGTCTCGGTGCCCCACTCCGACAACGCCGCGGCCAATCCTTCGGCAGTGGCGTGGGTGTCCTGAAACCCTGCAGGTCCGGTGCAAGCATTGGCCCCACCGGAATTCAGCACCACCGCGCGCAACTGTCCGTCTGTCAGCACCTGGCGCGTCCACAACACCGGCGCCGCCTTGACCTGGTTGCGGGTGAACACCGCTGCCGCCGCGTGGTCGGGACCCTCGTTGAACACCAGCGCGAGGTCCAGCGCGCCGGACGCCTTGATACCGGCCGCGATGCCTGCGGCGCGAAAACCGGCCGGGGCGGTGATGCCTTGTGCGCGTACCAGCGGCGCAATGTCCGCCAGGTCAGTCACGGTGCCAACCCGACTACCGAAAGGCCCTCGGTTTCCGGCCAACCCAGCGCAAGGTTCATCGACTGCACGGCGGCACCACCGGTGCCCTTGACCAGGTTGTCGATCGCCGCGATCGCTAGGAACGTGGCGGCGTCCTCGTCCACGGCGACCGCGATGTGCGCGGCGTTGCTGCCGATCACCGCGCCGGTTCGAGGAAGTTGTCCCTCGGGTAGCAGATGAATGAACGGCTCTGCGTGATAGGCCTTTTCATATGCGGCGCGCAGCTGCGACAGCGGTGATTGGGTGCGCGCGGTACAGGTGGCCAGGATGCCTCGCGACGTAGGAATGAGTACCGGCGTGAATGACACGGTGACGTCGAGACCGGTGACTTGGTGAAGACCCTGGACTATTTCGGGAGTGTGCCGGTGGGCGCCGGCGATGTTGTAGGCGCGCGCCGAACCGATGACCTCCGAACCGAGCAGATCGGTTTTCGCGGCGCGGCCGGCTCCGGAGGTTCCGCTGACCGCGACGACGGTGACGGCCGGATCGATGAGGTCGGCGGCCAACGCGGGGAACAGCGCCAACAACGCGGCGGTCGGATAGCAGCCCGGTACGGCGATGCGCCGGGCATCCCGCAGCGCCTTGCGTGCGCCGGGCAACTCCGGCAGACCGTAAGGCCAGCTACCGGCGTGCGAAGATCCGTAGAAGCGCTCCCAGGCGCTCGGGTCGGTGAGACGGAAGTCAGCACCACAGTCCACCACCAGCGTCTGCGGGCCGAGTTGTTCGGCCAGCGCCGCCGAGTGCCCGTGCGGAAGCGCGAGGAAAACCACATCGTGGTCAGCCAGCACTTCGAGCTCAGTGGGCTCGAGCACCCGCTGGGCCAGCGGCACCAGGTGTGGATGGTGATCGGCGAGCGTGCTGCCCGCGCTGGCGGCGGCGGTCACCGCGCCGATCGTCAGCCGCCCGTCGTGGTAGGCCGGGTGCCCGAGCAGCAGCCGCAGGATCTCGCCGCCCGCGTAGCCGCTGGCACCGGCGACCGCCACCCGTAGCGTCTGGGACATGCCGCCCATCGTTGCATGACTATGCACATGCATGCAAATTAATGCTACGGCCTCGAGCGTGTCGGACAACTGACTTCAGTCGAATGGTCCGGGAGGCGCCGAGGGATTCGGCGCGGCTGCACCATAAACCGCGGCCGACCTAACTGCGGCCGGCCAGGATGCCCTAGCATCAGCAGACTCCACCGCGGCACGGGAGTACTTTTCCGAAGCTGCGACGCTTGTCTCAAGCGGTGACTACGCCGAGGGTGTGCTGTACGGCGCCTACGGTGGT
>DASQRI010000157.1:0-6365 GCA_035642975.1 Mycobacterium sp. | reverse complement strand
GCCCAGTTCAGTGGGTCGATGACATTCTCTAATTGGTCGAGGGACACCTGCGAGCTGTTGAACTCAGTGGTCAGCACGACACATAGGTGACCGCACACCCACATGGCCTTGGTCTCGCACTGGGGCATAGCGGCCACAAGTTGGGCGACCCATCCCTGCTGCCCCGCATACATCATCACTTCTGGAAAATCGTTACGGCTGCGGAACTGGCTCTGCAGCAATGCCAACAAGTCATCGCTGCCCGGCGGGGTACCGCTGAACGGGGCTGATTGCACGGTCTGCTGGGGGCCGGCAATTGCGAGGGTTCGGGAGAACTGGCTCTCCCACCCCTGCGGTAAGTAATCAGCCGGCAGGTGGCTGAGCGCACCAAGTGCGTAGACCATTCGCGACAACTGCAGTTCCGTCAACGGCGGCCGTGCGGCGCCTAACCCCGGCCTTTGGTTCTGCAGGATGGTCAGCGCATCACTCAGATCCGGGGGAGCGGGCGGTGCTTTCGCCACGCGGGAGGCAACGGTGGTGCCGCCGGCCAGGAAGCCGAGAAGTTCGTCGTACCATCCGGCGTTTGGCCCGGTGCTGCCGGGAAGGTAGCGCTCGACCGTGGCTTCGACCGCTGCACCGCCGCGGATGACCGCCTGGTCGAGGGCGCCGTAAAGCGCGAGGAGAGCTTGCAGGGGTGTCGCTTCATCGGTCGTCGCCATTGCGCCTCCGATCACCGGTTTGCCCAGGTAGCATACCGTCGCACCGTTTGATTTACGGGGTTAACTCAAATGCTATTGCCCTTTCGTGCAATGCGCCCAACTCTGCGGGAGGTTTCGTTGACCAACCGGGGGTTTCGCGACGACGGCACCATCGACGATCTGCCGTGGGCGTCGGTTTTCGACCCCGCCGCGAACGCGCGGGCGCTCAGCGCCATTCAGGCCGAAGGATTTCGGGCCGCCAGTCGGATCGTCGACCAATTCGTCCGAGCGGTGGGATCCACCACGAACGGCGAAGCGACTGCGACACCAGCCGATTCGACCAGCGGCAACGCAGCGGTTAACGCCAACGGAGCGGTGGACGGCATTCAAGAGATCGAACGGTTAACCCGCGCCTGGTGGGCGATGGTCGGGCAATTCCTCCTTCGGTCAATGCCCCCCACCTCAATCACCGGCAGCGAGTCGGTGAGCTTGGACGTGAACAATCCCGACGCGAAGCGTGCCGTGAACCTGGATGCGCCTGTTGGCGGTTCTGCCAATGCTGAGGTGTGGCTGCACAACAGGGGACCCGACGATCGCGGCGACGTCCAACTGCGATGCAGCGATCTGCTCAGTCATGAGGGCAACGTGATCGGTGCCGACGTGGTCCGGATGGACACCGCCGTCGTGTCGATGCCTGCACGGTCCAGTCGCGGTGTGGCCATCACCGTCTACATCGCCCCGGAAGTTCATCCCGGCGTCTATCGCGGCACCTTGCTGGCAAGTGGTCACCCTGATCTTTGGCTGCCCGTGATGCTCACCGTCCGATTGCCAAGCACATGACCAGTACCGCCGACCGCGCCGAGTTGGTCACCGTAGTCGACGAACGCCTGCGTGAGGTCGCCAAGTCGGTTCGCCGATCAATGCTCGACGCGATGCCCGACGGCGAGCCCAGCCAGTGGCTCTATGCGCCGATGCGCGAGTACCCGTCGCGACCGGGCAAGGCATTGCGGCCGGCGCTGTGCCTATCGGCCGGCCGGGCATTCGGCGCGGACCCGAATGAACTGCTGGGTCTGGCTGTTGCGATCGAAATGCTGCACAACGCATTCCTGGTGCACGACGACATCGTCGATGGAAGCGAAATGCGCCGCGGCAGACCGACTTTGGCGGCAATGCATGGAGTGGCCGCGGCCCTCAACGCCGGTGACGCGTTGGCTGTGATTGCCGGGCAGGTGTTGCGGCGGGCAACCCGGCGGCTCGATCGCGATCTCGCGGAGTTGGTCTGGGCCGAATTCGACACGATGGCGATGCGCACCCTCGAGGGACAGGCGACCGAGGTGGGTTGGCAGCTAGACAAAGTCGAGGATCTAGCGCCCGAAGACTATCTGCATCTGATCATGCACAAGACGTGCTGGTACACCACCATCCACCCGCTGCGGGTCGGCGCGATCGTCGGCTCGGGTGGTACCGCCGAACTCGGTCCGTTGGTGCGGTTCGGTTTTCACTTCGGCGCCGCGTTTCAGATTCGTGATGACCTGTTGAACCTGGTGGGCGACGAACAAGTTTACGGCAAGGAGATTCTGGGCGACCTTTACGAGGGCAAGCGGACGCTGCCGCTGGTCCACTTACTCGCCACGGCGCAAGGCCAGGACCGCGAATTGGTCCGGGACTATCTGGGCCGCAGCCGATCGGAGCGGTCGGGCGAGCTGGTGCACCGAGTGCGCGCGCTGATGGACGACTACGGCTGCATCGCCTACACCAGTGAATACGCCGAAGGAATTCTGCTGGTCGCCGAGGAGTATTTCGAGCACGCCTTCGCCGGTGCCGAACCCGGGCCGGACCTCGATTTCCTGCGAGCGCTGGTGCCGTACGTCTGGGCTCGCTGGCGCTGACGCCTGCCGCGATAGGGTTTCGCCGTGGCCGAGACCGCGGCGCTGCAGGTGCAGCTCATCGCCAAGACCGAATTCTTCGCGCCCCCGGACGTGCCGTGGAGCACCGATGCCGACGGCGGCCAGGCGCTCGTCGAGTTCGCCGGCCGGGCCTGCTATCAAAGCTGGTCCAAGCCCAACCCCAGGACCGCGACCAACGCCGGTTATCTGCGACACATCATCGACGTCGGGCATTTCTCGGTCCTCGAGCACGCGAGTGTGACGTTCTACATCACCGGCATCTCGCGATCGTGCACCCACGAGCTGATCCGGCACCGGCACTTCTCGTACTCGCAGCTGTCGCAGCGTTACGTGCCGGAGAAGGAGTCCCAGATCGTCGTGCCGCCGGGCGTTGAAGACGACGCCGAACTGCGGCAGATCCTCGCTGAGGCCGCCGACGCCAGCCGCGCCACCTACACCGAGTTGCTGAACAGGCTGGAAGCCAAGTTCGCGGCGGGTCAACCCACCGAGAAAATGGGTGTTTTACGCCGCAAACAGGCACGTCAAGCCGCCCGCGCCGTACTACCCAACGCCACCGAGACCCGCATCGTGGTGACCGGCAATTACCGAGCCTGGCGGCATTTCATCGCTGTGCGGGCCAGCGAGCACGCCGACGTGGAAATCCGGCGGCTGGCCATCGCGTGTCTGCGCCGGCTCATCGACGTCGCGCCGGCCGTCTTCAGCGATTTCCAGATCGCCGCGCTGGCAGACGGCACCGAGGTCGCGACGAGTCCGCTGGCCACCGAGGCCTGAGCCGAGCGGTGTTGCGCTCCAAATAGGGTTGGCGCCGCCAGGTAATCTGGGTCCGTGAGCACCGGCGGGTTCGACGTCCAAGCACCCTTGGGCACGCTGCTGACCGCCATGGTGACGCCGTTCGCCCCGGATGGCTCCCTGGATATCCCGGCGGCGATGCGACTGGCGACTCACCTCATCGACGCCGGGTGCGATGGCCTGGTGATATCGGGCACCACCGGCGAGTCGCCGACCACGACCGACGCCGAGAAGCTCGCCCTGCTGCGGGCCGTACTGGAGGCGGTGGGAGACCGGGCACAGGTCATCGCCGGTGCGGGCACCTACGACACCGCGCACAGCATCCACCTGGCCAAGGCCTGTGCCGCCGAGGGCGCGCACGGACTTCTGGTGGTCACGCCTTACTACTCGCGGCCGCCACAAGCGGGGCTGGTCGCACACTTCACCGCGGTCGCCGACGCAACTCCACTGCCGGTGCTGCTCTACGACATCCCGCCGCGCTCGGTGGTACCAATCGAATTCGAGACGCTTCGCGCGCTCTCCGCGCACCCCAACATCGTCGGCGTCAAAGACGCCAAGGGTGACCTGCACGCGGGTGCGCAGCTGATGGCGGAGACCGGTCTGGTGTACTACTCCGGCGACGACGCGCTGAATCTGCCCTGGCTCGCAATGGGGGCTACCGGCTTCATCAGCGTGACCGCCCACCTGGCGGCAGGTCAGCTTCGAGACCTGTTGTCCGCCTTTGCTTCCGGAGATGTCACCACCGCCCGCAAGATCAACGTCGCGATCAGCCCGCTGTGCAATGCGATGAGCCGGCTGGGCGGCGTCACCTTGTCCAAGGCGGGATTGCGCCTGCAGGGTATCGAGGTCGGTGACCCGCGGCTGCCACAGGTCGCGGCGACTCCCGAGCAGATCGACGCGTTGGCTGCCGACATGCGTGCGGCCTCGGTGCTCAGGTGAGCCAGAGGGTGGCTCACAGGTGGACATAGACCTTCGGCCGCCAGCCCCGTTGACCACTGGTGGTTTGCGGGTCACGGCGCTGGGCGGGATCAGCGAAATCGGCCGCAATATGACGGTTTTCGAGCATCTGGGCCGGTTGCTGATCATCGACTGCGGGGTGATGTTTCCCACCCACGACGAGCCGGGCGTCGACCTGATCCTGCCCGATCTGCGTCACATCGAAGACCGGCTCGACGACGTTGAAGCGCTGGTGCTGACCCACGCCCACGAAGACCACATCGGCGGAATCCCGTTCCTGCTCAAGCTGCGTCCCGACATTCCCGTCGTCGGCTCGAAGTTCACCCTGGCCCTGCTCGCCGCGAAATGTCGCGAGCATCGGATCAAACCGGTGTTCGTCGAGGTGGCCGAAGGAATGCGCACCACCCACGGGGTGTTCGAGTGCGAGTTCTTCGCGGTCAACCACTCCATTCCCGACGCATTGGCCATCGCGGTGCGCTCCGGTGCCGGAACCGTCCTGCACACCGGCGACATCAAGCTCGACCAGTTGCCGCTCGACGGACGCCCCACTGACCTGCCCGCTATGTCCCGGCTCGGCGACGCCGGGGTGGACCTGTTCCTGTGCGACTCGACCAACGCCGAGGTTCCCGGTGTCGGGCCCTCGGAAAGCGAAGTCGGACCGACCCTGCACAGGTTGATCCGAGGCGCACACGGGCGTGTCATCGTGGCGTGCTTCGCCTCCAATGTCGATCGGGTGCAACAGATCATCGACGCCGCGACCGCGTTGGGCCGACGGGTGTCGTTCGTCGGGCGGTCGATGGTGCGCAACATGGGCATCGCGCGGGAGCTGGGTTTTTTGCGGGTGGCCGACTCCGATCTGGTCGACATCGGCGCTGCGGAGATGATGTCGTCCGACCAGATTGTGCTGATCACCACTGGAACTCAGGGTGAGCCGATGTCGGCGCTGTCGCGGATGTCGCGCGGCGAGCATCGCAGCATCACGCTGAACGACGAAGACCTCATCATTTTGTCGTCCTCGTTGATACCGGGCAACGAGGAAGCCGTTTACGGTGTCATCGACGAGCTGTCGAAGATCGGTGCCCGCGTCGTCACCAATCAGCAAGTCCGCGTGCATGTTTCGGGCCACGCCTATTCCGGTGAGCTGCTTTTCCTCTACAACGGGATACGACCCCGCAACGTCATGCCGGTGCACGGCACCTGGCGGATGCTACGGGCGAACGCCAAGCTCGCCGCCAGTACGGGGGTGCCCGAAGAATCGATCGTGTTGGCCGAGAACGGGGTCAGCGTCGATCTGGTCGCCGGCAAGGTCGCTATCGCCGGTGGCGTACCGGTTGGGAAGATGTTCGTCGACGGGCTGATCACCGGTGACGTCGGCGACATCACGCTGGGCGAACGGCTGATCCTGTCATCGGGCTTCATCGCGGTGACGGTGGTCATGCGGCGCGGGACCGGGAAGCCCGCAGCGCCGCCGCATCTGCAGTCGCGCGGCTTCTCCGAAGACCCGAAGGCGTTGGAGCCGGCCGTCCGCAAGGTCGCGGCAGAGCTGGAATCGCTGGCGGCCCAGAATGTCACCGACGCGGGCCGGATCGCGCAGGCTGTCCGCCGCACGGTTGGCAAGTGGGTGGGGGAGACCTACCGCCGACAGCCGATGATCGTGCCGACCGTCATCGAAATCTGAGGCGTCGCACCGGCTGGCGTGCTCAGATGCTCAGCACATCGCTTCGGCGATGGGACCGAACAGCACATCGGTGAAGGGTGTCAGCTGCCTCTGGGCCAGAACGAGCTCCTGGCACAGCCGCGGTAACGCGGTGAAGTCGCCGCCGGCCAAGTGGTCGAGCATCGCGATGCCGTGGCCGGTCAATACCTTGAGCACGTTGTCGCGCTCAAAGTTCAACGATACCAACCGAACTGAACTCGGCAGCTCGCCAAGTACCCGCCGGACAGCTGGTGCCTTGCGTTCGATGTTGACGGGTTGATCGACTTCGAAGATCGGTATGTCGCTTTTTCGCGCCAACCGGTAAGCGAAGGTGTCCAA
>DASQRI010000156.1:0-4344 GCA_035642975.1 Mycobacterium sp. | reverse complement strand
CATGACCATGTTCACGGCGAGGGCTGCGGACATGTGGCCGTCCCGCATGGTGATCACGTCGACTACATTCACGAGGGTTGCCGGCACGCAGCACACGGCGATCACTACGACGAGCACTGAGCCGACGGGAATAGGTCGGTCTCTCCTTCAAACTTGCCGTGGAGCGGTCTGATCCGGCGCCGCAGACACTAGTAGCCGTAGGTGTTCACCAGAGAGTCGATTCGCTGCGCGTTCGTCGTCGCCGAACAACCTGCGCGCGACCGGCACCGATCCGCATTCACAGCCGGGCAAAGCCGCTCCACGAAGGCTGGGACTACGGTCGCGGCACCGGCGCGCCGCGACGCACGATGGAAGAAGCGACCATCACGCCGCCATCGTGCCAGTCCCGGCGTCGATATCTACGCAACTATCATCGCCGGCTCGCCACACACCTTGGCCGGGAAGGGTTGATATACAGCGTTCGGGCTGCGCGGACCCGATCCGCCCGAGAGCAACACATGCGCCAAAGTCTATTTGAAAATCGTTTTCAATAACGGTTGACTGTCATCGTGCCCGGTCCACTGGATCGAATCCTTGCAGGAGCCGACGGCGCTGTGGGCGCACACATCGCCGAGCTCGTGCGCACCACGCTGATGGCGCCTGACGATGTCGCCGTCACCGGGCAGCAATTGACCTGCCGCTGCCGGGCGCCCACCAGTTGAGACGGTCGTCGCCGCACCACCCGGTGACCGCCATCAGTGACGAGATGGTGATTTGCCTACGCAGTACAACCCCGACGGAGGCCCACATGACGACGGCTGATCAACGGATTCCCGTCACCGTGTTGACCGGATTCCTGGGCTCCGGCAAGACAACGCTGCTGAACCGCATCCTCAGCGAGCGGCGCGGCGGGCGTATCGCGGTGATCGAGAACGAGTTCGGCGAGGTCGGGGTGGACGACGCACTGGTGCTCGACGCCGAGGAGGAGGTGTTCGAGATGAACAACGGCTGCATCTGTTGCAGTGTGGGCGGTGAACTCATCCGGATCCTCGGCACCTTGATGCGTCGCAAGGATCGCATCGACGCCATCGTCATCGAAACCACCGGGTTAGCCGACCCGGGTCCCGTCGCGATGCCGTTCTTCATGAACGACGCACTGCGTGCGCAGCTGCGCCTGGATGCGATTGTCACCCTGGTCGACGCCAAACACGTTCTCACCCATCTCGATGAGGTCAAGCCCGACGGGGTGGAAAACGAGTGCGTCGAACAGATCGCGTTCGCCGACCGGATCGTACTCAACAAGCAAGACCTCGTGGACGCCAAGGAACTCGCCGAGGTCACCCGGCGCATCCGCGCGATCAATGCCGCGGCGACGGTGCTGCCCGCCGTGCGCTGCGACGTCAACCTGGCCGACGTGCTCGACGTGCACGCGTTCGACCTGGACCACGTGTTGGCGACCGACCCGGGATTCCTCGACCCCGACGGCGAGCATCAGCACGACGAATCGGTCAGCAGTGTCGGCATCGACGTCGAGGGCACCGTCAACGTGGAGAAGCTCGACATCTGGCTCAGCATGCTGCTCGTCACCCACGGGCCGGACTTATTCCGCAGCAAGGGCGTGCTCAACCTGGCCGGCACCGACCATCGCTACGTGTTCCAGGGGGTGCACATGATGCACGACGGGGACTTCGGCGCGCCATGGCGGCCAGGTGAGTCGAGGCGCAACCGGATGGTCTTCATCGGCCGCAACCTCGACCACGCCGAGATTGAGGCGAGTTTTCGCGCGTGCCTCAACGGGGCGCCGGTGACCGCAGCGCCATAGCAGTGGCTCCGTCCGCGGCCGCCGATCATCATGGAAAGAGGAACCAATGCCTTCGCTCGATATCAACACCGCCGTCCCGACCCGTACAGATTGGGGCGAAGTGTCCGAACGCCTGACCAGGGCGCTGCACCTGACCGCGCCGCCGGTGGCCCTGACTTTTCGGTCACCGCCATCCCTCGACCGCCCTGCGTACGCGGCTGAACCGTCCATCGCGGCCCATCCGCCTGCCACGCACGGCGCTAGTCGGCAGGCTGGCCCGCTCGCACCGCCCAACGAACACGGCCGCACCGGCTCAGCTCCCGCCGGGTGCGTGTTCTGGATCCGTGGAACAGAACAAGCCATCACTACCACCGCGGTCGATCACGCCAACTGCAGCGTCGGCAGCCTCACCCACGGTTTCCGCTCCCTCGACGAGGTAATCGACAACGACGACGTCCAGGCGCTGCTAGCCTCCGGCTGGGTGGACCCCGGCGGCGTAACGGCGCTGCCCGTAGTCACCGAACGTCCCGAATCGATCACCTACTCGCCCCTTGCCAGTTGCACCGAAACACCGACCGTCGTGCTGGTCCGCCTCAACGCGCGCGGGCTGATGACCGTCAAAGACGCGGTGCCTGACCTGCCCGTCGAAGGCAAGCCGCAGTGCCACATCGTGGCCATCGCCAAGGAACAGGGCCGTGTCGCGGCCAGCGTGGGCTGCGCCCTAAGCCGCGCACGGACCGGGATGCGAGTCGACGAAGCAACCTGCGTGTTCCCCGCCGAAACCCTCCCCGCCCTAGTGGGTGAGCTCGAACATCACGCCGAACTGGACTCGCAGATGGCCCATTACGCCGCCGATGACGCCCGCCGATTCACCACACCCCAGCCGGGCGTGCCCGAGCCGTAAGAGGCACTCCTTGCCAATCCGTGATAGCGCTGATGACGCGGAGCCGTGCATCCTCGACGGGGTGCCGGGTCGCGCTGCCGGGACGCGCGCTGGCACCCGAAATCATTAAGAGCGAAGTGTCTCGATCACCGGCTTGCTGCTGGCCGGTTTCATCATCGGATCGCTGGGTGTGCTCAACGATGTGACGGTGACACAGGCGTCGACGGTATTCGAACTCGCCAACCTTGGCGGCAACACCTCGCGTCGCGCAATCTTCTTAGGCGCGATGCGAGTGGGCCGCGACCACATCGCCAGCACGGTATACACACTGGTGCTGGCTCACACCGGCAGCTCTTTGCCGCTGCTGCTACTGTTCAGCGTCGCCAACCGCTCCCTGCTCGATGTGCTGACCAGCGAGAGCGTGGCCATCGACGGCAGCATCGTCCAGCAGCCCCAGCGGGTAATCGCCGTACCCGGAGTTGAGCAGGGGTCAAAACTCCTCTGCTGCAACATGATCCGCCGTCACCAGTCCTAGTAGTCGTAAGTGTTGGCAGGACGGGCGATCCGCTGCACGTTCGACACAACCAGGGTGGGAATGAAGCGGCCGCTGTGCTCGCGTGGTGCGGGAGCCACTTGGCCCTGAACCTGAACCCAGGTGTTCTCGGGATAACCCGCGACGGTAGCCGCCGCCGGTCCCTCGAGGTGGATGCGCGCAAGCTGCGCATCGGCTGCGCAGCAGATAATGACAATTCTCGCAACGTCAGTCCGATTGTTGTCCTTGATGGTGAAGCCCCGGATCGTGATCGTTCGGCCGTTCAGCGTGCCTGCGCTGTCGTTGGCGACCCGCCGCAGCATATCGGTCAACCGAACCACGGGTGCGGGCCCGGGCGGTAGCGGCGGATAGGGATGGTGCAGCACGTCTGTCGACACGGCAACCGGCGAGGGCGCCGCGGCGCGAGCGTCCAGCGCGGGTGGAACCACGAAAATCAGGACCGCGATCGGCACCAGTAAAAGCCATGCGATGCCAGCGCGATGCTGGTGGTTATGCGTATCGTGGCCGTGCAGGTGCGGGGGCCCGCCGCGGCGGATGTCGCGGACAATGCAGGTCAGCGAGAGACCTATCAGCACGGCAGCACCGGCCAGCAGCCAGGGCAGCAGCTGCGGTTTGACGTAACAGGTGTAGTTGCCGGCGAAGCTGATCATGGCAGTTGCCACTCCGATTAACAGCAGCAGCACGTTCTCGGTCTCGCGGCTCATCGGTAGCCGCCCAGCACGATGCCGCCCACCACACAGGCGGTCAGGGTGGCGACGATGAACGTAGCGGGGGCGAACCGCACCGCAAAGGCGCGACCGAACATGCCGGCCTGCATCGCGAACAGCTTGACGTCTACCGCCGGACCGACAACAAGAAACACCAACCGGGGCAACAGCGGCAGCATCGTCATGCTGGCCGCCACGAAGGCGTCGGCCTCCGAGCACAACGCCAGCACCACCGCCAGCGCCGCCATGACCAGCACGCCAAGCGCGATATGCCCGGCCAGATCCTCGAACACCCGCCTGGGTACCAGGACGTGCAGAGCGCCAGCGCCCGCGGCACCCAGCACCAGGTAGGCCGACCCCTGCAGGAAGTCGTGGCGTGCCGCTTCGGTGAAAACTGTCCACCGAGACGCGGTTTCGTAAT
>DASQRI010000155.1:0-2894 GCA_035642975.1 Mycobacterium sp. | reverse complement strand
GCCCGGCCGCGTGGCCCGGGCATGGAGCGCGGCGACCTGCTGGAGGCCAACGGCGCGATCTTCACCGCCCAGGGCAAGGCGCTCAACTCCGTCGCCGCCGACGACATCCGTATCGGGGTCACCGGAAACCCGGCCAACACCAACGCGCTGATCGCGCAGACCAACGCGCCCGACATCCCGAAAGAGCGGTTCTCGGCGCTGACCCGGCTGGACCACAACCGGGCCATCTCGCAGCTGGCGAAGAAGACCGGCGCCAAAGTCACCGATATCAAGAAGGTGACGATCTGGGGTAACCACTCGGCCACCCAGTACCCCGACATCTTCCACGCCGAGATCAACGGCAAGAACGCCGCCGAGGTCGTGGGCGACCAGAAGTGGATCGAAGACGACTTCATCCCCACCGTCGCCAAGCGCGGCGCGGCGATCATCGACGCCCGCGGCAGCTCCTCGGCCGCCTCGGCAGCGTCGGCCACCGTCGATGCCGCCCGCGACTGGCTGCTGGGCACGCCCGCGGACGATTGGGTGTCGATGGCCGTCATCTCCGACGGCTCCTACGGCGTGCCCGAGGGCCTGATCTCGTCGTTCCCGGTGACCACCAAGGGTGGCGACTGGAGCATCGTGCAAGGTCTGGACATCAACGACTTCTCCCGCAGCCGGATCGACAAGTCGACCGCCGAGCTCGCCGACGAGCGCAGCGCGGTCACCGAGCTGGGCCTCATCTGAACGTCGCGCGAGATTAGGGCTACTAATGAGTAGTCAGTACCCTGGGCGTCGTGTCCGAATTGGTTGAATCGATACAGAACCGCACCGAGCAGGTCGCCATCACCGACGCGGAAATCTTCGATGCACATTCGGGCGGCAAGCTTTCGGTAGGCCCGACGACTGCGCTGGATTCCCAGCGCGCGCTGTCCATCGCTTACACCCCGGGCGTCGCACAGGTCAGCCGGGCGATCGCCGGCGATCACACCCTGGCCACCCGCTACACCTGGGCGGGCCGGTTGGTGGCCGTGGTCAGCGACGGCAGCGCGGTCCTCGGCCTGGGGGACATCGGGCCGGCGGCGTCGTTGCCGGTGATGGAAGGCAAGTGCGGACTGTTCAAGGAGTTCGCCGGGCTGGATGCCATCCCGATCGTGTTGGACACCAAGGATCCCGACGAGATCGTTGAGACCTTGGTGCGGCTGCGTCCGACATTCGGCGCGGTGAACCTCGAGGACATCTCCGCGCCGCGCTGCTTCGAGATCGAACGCCGGCTCATCGAGGCGCTGGACTGCCCGGTGATGCACGACGACCAGCACGGCACCGCGATCGTCGTGCTGGCCGCGCTGATGGGCGCCGCGACAATCCTCGACCGGGACATGACCGCGCTGCGGGTCGTCATCTCCGGCGCCGGCGCGGCGGGTATCGCGTGCGCCAATTTGCTTCAGGCCAAGGGTATTTCGGACATCACCGTGCTCGACTCGCGGGGCATTCTGCACCGCGGCCGCGCCGAGATGAACATCGTCAAGGCCGAGCTCGCCGATCGCACGAACCCGATTGACCGTACCGGCGGCATGGTCGAGGCGCTGGAGGGCGCCGACGTGTTCCTCGGGGTGTCCGGTGGGGTGGTTCCCGAGGAGTTGATCGCGACCATGGCGCCGGGAAGCATCGTGTTCGCGCTGTCGAACCCCGATCCGGAGATCCACCCGGACGTGGCGGCCAAACACGCCGCGGTGGTCGCCACCGGGCGAAGCGATTTCCCGAACCAGATCAACAACGTGTTGGCCTTCCCCGGAATCTTCCGCGGCGCTCTGGACGCCGGTGCCCGCAGGATCACCGAGGAGATGAAGGTGGCCGCCGCCGAGGCGATCGTCTCCGTCGTCGCCGACGACTTGGCGCCGGATCGGATCGTTCCGAGCCCGCTGGACCCGCGGGTTGCGCCGGCCGTTGCCGCTGCCGTGGCCGCCGCCGCAGATACCGCGGAGTGACCGCCGGCCGGTTGACCGCGCGCGCCCGGCGACGATGCAGAGCGCGGAGCGCGATGAGGAGCCGGGCAACTTGTCTCACGCTGGCTGCGGCGCTGGCGACGGCGGGTTGTGGGCATACCGGTGGCCAGCACCACCCGGGTGAGCTGGTGGTCGGGTCCCGATCCAGTGCCGAGTCGGTGCTGCTGGCTGACGTCTACACCGGCGCGCTGCGCTCCTACGGCTTCCCGGCTCGCACCGAGCAGGGGCCCGATCCGCTGACCAAGCTGGACTCCGGCGCGTTTGTCGTCGTCCCCGCCTTCACCGGCCGGGTGCTGCAGGTCTTTCAGCCGGGGGTCACCGCGCGCTCGGACGTGCAGGTCTACAAAGCGATGGTCGGTGCGTTGCCGGAGGGCGTCGCCGCCGGTGATTACACGACCGCCGCCGAGGACAAACCCGCGCTGGCGGTTACCGATTCGACCTCGAAGAGCTGGGGCGGCAGTGATCTGAGCGGGCTGCCCAAGCATTGCGACGGCCTGGTCGTCGGATCGATTGCGGGTGCGTCGACGCCGACCGCGGTAGGTGGCTGCCGACTACCTGCTGCTCACGAATTCCACGACGATGCAACACTTTTCGCGGCGCTTCAATCCGGAGAGGTCACCGCGGCCTGGACCACCACCGCCGATCCGAACGTGCCCGCTGACCTTGTCGTGCTGACCGACGGCAAATCGGCGCTGGTTCAGGCCGAAAATGTGGTACCGCTGTACCGCCGCAACGAGCTGACCGATCGACAGCTGCTGGCGGTCAACGAAGTGGCCGGCGTGCTGGACACCGCCGCGTTGGTCGAGATGCGTCGCCAGGTGAGCGCGGGCGCCGACCCGCAGGCGGTGGCCGACGGCTGGCTCAGCGAGCATCCGCTCGGTCGCTAGCGCGGCGAGGGGGCGAGCAGCGCAA
>DASQRI010000154.1:0-5602 GCA_035642975.1 Mycobacterium sp. | reverse complement strand
AGCGTGATCAGCTCCGAGACGCCGTTGCCCAGGTAGACGTCGTCGACGTCGAAACGTGGGAAGCCGTCCACGAGTTCATAGCGGGTGACCACCGCGCGCCGCGCCGGCAGGATGCCTTTGGAGTCCGAATAGCCTTGCGCGTAGGGCAGCGCCTGGATCATGTCGCGCATGATCACGTCGGGCGCCTCGAAGCCGAACGGCGCCGGGTTGCCGATGTTCAGCTTGAGGATGCGGTGCCCTTCGGCCTCCAGTCGCGCGGCCTGATCGTGCACCGGCCCACGGATTTCGTACAGCACATCCTGCAGCTTCGATGACTGCGCGAATGTGCGCTGCCGCGGCTGGTGACCCGTGCTATGCCATGGCAGCTGGTGAGTAGTCACGTCATCCATGGTGCCATGGCTGTCCAGCTAATTAATAATTCGGCAGTCCACGTGATCAGCGTTTACCCGGTGGACGGGCACCCCGGGCGATACCGAGTCCTTTGACGGGTGCGGACGGTGCAGCCGGCTCGCCGTCGCTGTCGGGGGGCTTGGATTCGGTTTGTTGCTCAGCCTGCGGCGCCGCCTTTTCCTCAGCCGCCGGCTCCGGCGTAGCGGGTTGTGCAGCGGCAGGGGCCTTTTTGGCGCCGGGTCGTTTGGCACCGGCGGCGATACCCAAGCCCTTAACGGGCGCCGCGGGCGCGGCCGGCGCCTTGGCCTCCGGAGCGGCTGCGGGCTCCGCCTTGGCTTCGGATTGTTCGGCAGGCGCGGATGGTGTTGAGGCCTCAGGCTTTACGGCAGCTTTCTTCGCGCCCGGACGTTTGGCTCCGGCGGCAAGGCCCAAGCCCTTAGCCGGAGCCGCGGGTGCGGCCGGGGCCTTGGCTTCGGTTGCTGGCTCGTCGGACGTCGACGGAGCTTGCGCGGCTTCAGCTTTGGGCGCTGCCTTTTTGGCCCCGGGCCGCTTGGCGCCGCCGGCGATGCCCAGACCGGTGACGGCTTTGGTGGCCTTCTCCTCGGCGGGGGCGGTGGCTTCCGTTTCGACGGTCTCCTTCGCCTGAGCCGTCGCGGTGGCCGCCGAGGCTTTCGGAGCAGCCTTCTCCGCATGCTCAGCGGCTCGCTTTGCGGCAGCGCCCTTCTCGGGCAGCGTGATCGTGCTGCGGTCGAGCGACTCGAGCAGCAGCTGCGCCACGTCTCGGACGTCGACACCTTCGCGGCCGGCGGCCTCCTGCCGGTCGTTGACCCCGTCGGTGATCATCACCCGGCAGAACGGGCACGCGGTGGCCACCGTGGTGGCACCGGTAGCCAGCGCCTCATCGACACGCTCGTGGTTGATCCGCTTGCCGATGTGCTCTTCCATCCACATCCGCGCACCCCCGGCGCCGCAGCAGAAGCTGCGGTCGGCGTGACGGGGCATCTCGGTCAGCTTCGCGCCGGCGGCCCCGATCAGCTCGCGGGGGGCCTCGTAGACCTTGTTGTGCCGGCCCAGGAAGCACGGGTCGTGATAGGTGATGTCTTCGCCGACCGGGCTCACCGGCACCAGCTTCTTGTCGCGCACGAGCCGGTTGAGCAGCTGAGTGTGGTGCAGGACTGAGTAGTTGGCGCCCAGCTGACGGTATTCGCGGCCCAGGGTGTTGAAGCAGTGCGGGCAGGTGACCACGATCTTGCGGTCGACGGTCTCCACACCCTCGAACAGTCCGTCTAGGGTTCCGACGGCCTGCTGGGCGAGCTGCTGGAACAAGAACTCGTTACCCGAGCGGCGGGCCGAGTCGCCGTTGCAGGTCTCGCCGGTGCCGAGCACCAAGTACTTCACGCCGGCGATGGCCAGCAGTTCGGCGACCGCCTTGGTGGTCTTCTTGGCCTTGTCGTCGTAAGCGCCTGCGCAGCCCACCCAGAACAGGTATTCGTAGCCGTCGAAGCTGTCGACGTCTTCGCCGTACACCGGGACGTCGAAGTCGACCTCGCTGATCCAGTTGGTGCGGTCGGAGGCGTTCTGACCCCACGGGTTGGCTTTGTTTTCAAGGTTTTTGAACAGCACCGAGAGCTCCGACGGGAACTCCGACTCCATCATCACCTGGTAGCGGCGCATGTCGACGATGTGGTCGATGTGCTCGATGTCCACCGGGCACTGCTCGACGCAGGCACCGCAGTTCACGCAGGACCACAGCACATCGGGGTCGATCACGCCGCCCTGTTCGGCGGTGCCGACCAGCGGGCGGGCGACCTGCTCGGGTCCGTGCCCGGGTACCCGGCCGAACCCGGATTCGGGGACGTGGTGGCCCTCTTCGTGGGCTGTCTCGAGGTCGAGTCCTTCGAGCGGCTCGGCTTTTTTCTCGCCAAGTATGTAGGGCGCCTTGGCCATCCAGTGGTCGCGCAGGTCCATGATGACGAGCTTGGGCGAGAGCGGCTTCCCGGTGTTCCACGCCGGGCACTGCGACTGGCAGCGTCCGCACTCGGTACAGGTGGCGAAGTCGAGGTTGCCCTTCCAGGTGAAGTCCTCGATCTTGCCACGGCCGAATTCCGCGTCTTCGGGCGGGTTTTCGAAGTCGATCGGCTTGCCGTCGGACTCGATCGGCAGCAGCGGACCGAGGCCGTCGGGCAGCCGCTTGAAGATGACGTTGATCGGCGCCAGGAAGATGTGTAAGTGCTTGGAGTGCAGCACGATCACCAGGAAGGCCAGCATGACGGCGATGTGCAGCAACAGGGCCGTCGTTTCCAGGACTTCGTTACCGGAGTGGCCAAGTGGGCGCAGGATCGTGCCGAACAGCTGCGAGAGGAACGCTCCCTTGCCGTAGGGCAGCGTGCCGTTGTTGACCGCGGACCCGCGGACCAGCACGTAGGTCCAGATGACGTTGAAGATCATGAACAGCACCAGCCACGCCCCGCCGTTGTGCGAGCCGTAGAACCGCGACGACCGGCCGATCTCACGTGGGCTGCGCGTCAGCCGGATGATCGCGAAGGTGGTGATGCCGAGGAACACGGCGGTGGCGAAGAAATCCTGCAGGAAGCCCAGCGCGTCCCACTGACCGATGATCGGGATGTGGAAGTTCTGCTGGAAGAGGAAGCCGTAGGCCTCGATGTAAACCGTGAGCAGGATGAAAAAGCCCCACATGGTGAAGAAGTGCGCGACACCGGGGATGGACCATTTCAGTAGCCGGCGCTGCCCGAACACCTCGACCAGCTCGGTCCAGATCCGGGTGCCGACGTCGTTGGTGCGGCCGCTGGCCGGCTGACCGGAAAGCGTGAGTTTGGCCAGCCAACCAACCCGGCGCAGGGCGATCAAGCCGACGATTGCCGTCATGCCTAGGCCCACTATCAGTCTGATCAGCATCTGCGTGTGCACGGAGCGTCTCCCCAATCCCGTGTTACTGGTCGGTAACTTATCCCAGGTTACTAGCCGGTAACTTAACTACTGCACCTGCTCAAGCCGTCTAAGCCTGCTCATAGTGACATCTCCTCGGCGGTTGCCGCGACGAAGGATGCCCTAACTTGGCCGTCGCCCACCACGGCGTTCGGCTTCTGATCGCTGTGTTTACGGCGCCCGGCCCGTTACGGGTTGAGGCCAGGGACATACGGGATCGCCGGTAGCGGGGGCAGGTTGCTTCTCCACCAATGATGATGAGGATGTTGCTGCGTCCAGGTTTGGGTGATCGGGGGCGGCGCGGGTTCGGTCGTCGTCTCGGGCGGAGGAGCCGTCGTGGTCGAGATGGTGGACGACGGTGTCGGCGACGGGGCGGTTACCCGCGACGGCGCGGTTGACGACGGGCGGGTGGTGGCGGGTGTGCTGCCGCCCCCGTTACCTCTGGCCAGGATGGCCAGACCGTAGATGATCGTCGCGATCAGGATCACGACCGCCAGACCCCATAGGGCCAGGACCCACCGTTTGAGATACCAGGGTGACGGGTTTTCGGCAACGCTGAACCGTTCGTCAATGGATTCGCCGATGCTCAAGTCGCGCTTTGAGTAACCATCGACGTCGTATGGTGGTCGGCTGCCCCCCACAAAAGAAATCGTATCGGTTACGGCGTGCCGCCGTCGTGGTGGTGGTGATGATGGTGACCGTCGTCGATGCTCGGCGATGGCGTGGTGGTCGGTGCCGTGGTGGTCGGCTCCCCGGTCGTCGGCGGGTTGGTCAAGGTGGTCGTCGGAGCCGGAGCGACCGGTTCTGTAGTCGTCGCGCTGCTGCTGGGCGGCGGGCTGGTCGTCGTGACCGCAGTGGATGTCGTCGGCGACGTGGGAGTGGGCTTCGTGCCGCCACCGCCGTTGCTGCGGTCGGCGATCACATAAATCACCAGCGCAAGCAGCATCGCGGCAAACAAAGCCAAGCCGAGCAGAATTATCGGCTTGCGGTACCACGGCGGCCCGGACTGTGGTTCCTGCCCGTAGCCGCCCGAGTCGCCGTAGTCGATGTAGCCGGTCGGCGCTTCACTTGGGTCGTCTGGAGGTCCGTAGCCCGTCACGGGCGCCGATCCTAGCGCCGTATCCTGGCGGCTTTGTCATCGAGGCGTCAGCGACCGGGTGTCAAAAGCCCGGCGGCAGCGTGACGACGGTGCGCGGCAACGTGATCGTCGATGGGACGTGCGGCAGATGGTGGTGATGCCGCGGCGGCTCGGCGGGGGCGGGGGAGTAGCCCCCCGACGGCGGCACCTGTCCGGGCGTCTGTTCGGGGGTCCGCTCCGGCGTCTCGGGGGGTGGTGGCGGCGGGGTCGTCGTCGACGGGGTGGTCGTTGTGGCGGAGGTTGTCGACGACCGCGTGGTCGTTGTCGATGGCGTGGTCGTGGACGGCCCACCGCCCTCGCCGCCACGGGAAAGTTCGACGAGGCCGTAGATGATCAGCACGATCAGGACGGCGACCAGCAGCGCCCACAAGGCTAGCAGCACGCGGTTGCGATACCACGGGTCTGGCGCGGACTCGGGTTCAACGGCAGCGGAGTCATCCGCGTGGGACTCCGGCTCCTCGTCGCGAATCGCCGGCAGCGGGCCGTCCGCGCCGTAATTGGCCATCCGCGTGGGCAGATTGCTCGGGTCGTCCGGAGGACCCTGAGGACCGTAGCCAGTCACGCCCCGATGCTACTGGCCGGCAGTGCAGGCGTGGCCTGCGACGCGACGTCAGAGCTGCCGCAGCACCTCATCGGCGAAAAGTCGCAGGTGCTCGAGGTCCGACAGGTCCAGCAGTTGCAGATACACCCGCTGCAGACCGATCTCGGCAAACGGTCCGAGATGCTCGACGATCTCGTTCGGCGTGCCCACCAGCGGAGAATTGGACCGCAGCTCGTCGACCTCGCGCCCGATGGCGGCGGCCCGCCGGGCGATCTGGGCGTCGTCACGTCCGGCGCACCCGACGAAGGCCGCGGAATACGTCATCGAGTCGGCGGGCCGGCCGACCGCATCGACCGCGTCGCGGACCCGGTCGAACTGCGTTTGGATGGTGTCCGGCGACACGAACGGGACGTTGAACTCGTCGGCGAATGTCGCAGCCAACCCCGGGGTTCGCTTGGCGCCGGTCCCGCCGATGATGACCGGCGGATGCGGCCGCTGCACCGGCTTGGGCAGCGCGGGCGAATTGTTGACCGCGTAATGAGCACCGGCGTAGTCGAACGTCTCGCCGACCGGCGAGGTCCACAGGC
>DASQRI010000153.1:0-11675 GCA_035642975.1 Mycobacterium sp. | reverse complement strand
TGGATGGACGATGGGCACCTTTCGGTGATGTCCTGCCAGCACGGCAGGCCGATGGGGCGGTTCGCCGGGTACAACGTCATCAGCGATCTACTTGGTGAGCCGATGTTGTCCCTTCGGATTCCCTGGTATGTCACAGTTTTGGACCTCGGGCCTGCGGGGGCGGTCTATACCGAAGGCTGGGATCGGCAGGTGATCGCCAGCGGGGCCGAAGCCAAAGCCACCAAGCGCACAATCAACGGCAGGCGAATCTATCCTCCCCTCAACGGGAGTCGCGACGAGATACTCGCCGCCGCCGCACCGACGCTGCAGTCGCGGCCAACCCTCGAACACTAGCTACGGCCTTCGACGGGCCGACTGTGCGTCGGCAGGTGGGTTGCGGCTCTAATCAGTCGTCGACGGCGCCGGGTTGGCGACGCGGCGCTCGGCCAATTTGATTTGGCGGGCAAGGAGATACAGCGGGAACCCCACGCTGATCGCGACGGCCGTACCGATCAGAGCATAGACCCAGACCAGGCGCATCCCGATCCGGTGGCCTTCGACGAACATGAATACAAGCGCGGCCAGGAAGACCAGAAAGAGATCGTTGGTCAATGATGAGGTCGCATAGTTGGCGTATCCGGCCTTGATCAACGCGACTAGACCGCCGTTGTTCGGTTGGTTGAAGAGTGCGAGGTTGGTCCAGCACGTCGCCACGAGTGCCACCGCGGCGACGGTGCCGTAGATGACGCAGAGAATTTTGTCGTTCGTCGATAACGATGTCACGGCGCGATCATAGGCTGAACCGCTGGCTCAAGCGGCGGATTACGCACGGAGGGCGGCGATGAGCTTGTCGGCCAGCCGGTCGTAGTACTGCGTGTTTGTCCATATGGACCACCGCGAGTCTCCAATACTGCGGGCCCCAACGATATCCAGACTCATCTCGATATCGCTGTCGGTGGGCAGTTCACCGCGATCGACGGCGCGCCTCAGCAGAAGTGCTCCGGTAGCGCGTCGTGGATCGCGCACCCTACTGCATCGGTATCGATTTGATCGCCGACGGTGGCATAACGCTGGCGTAATGCGACGGCACCAGCGCGAAGACTATGCACCCGTCACCCGCCGATCGTCTTCGGAGGCTAGTAGCTCCAGCGCACGGGCAGTGGGACTGTCGGGCTCGCCGTGGTAGATCAACATGTGTTGCCCCCCGTAATGAGGGAGGGAGAGCCGGTTGCGGTAGAGCTCTAGCTCGCCGACGCGGGGATGACACATGTTGAGGGTGCCCACTCGGTAGCCGACCTCGGCACGCTCCCAGAGCTGACGAAAAAGCGGGCTAGCATCCGTGAGCTCGTCGATCAGCGCGCGCAAGCCGCCGTCATTTAGATCGGTGACGGTGAGTTCTCGCAGCCCTCGCACGAGGTTCTCGGAGGCAAACTCCCAGTTCAGGTAGAGCTGGCGCGCTGCGGGGTCCAGGATGCGCCAGCGCAGCACGTTTTCGCCGATCGTGTATTCCGGTGACAGGGCGCGTGCGCAGGTGTTGGAAGCCAGCACATCTAGGCGCCGGTTGAGAATGGCAGCGGGCAAAGGGATTTGCGCGATCAGTCGGTCCAGGCCATCGGCTATCGTCTGCGCCGGGGGCTCTTGCCCTTGCGTGCCGGTGAGGTGCGCGAGCTGGCAAAGGTATTCGGTGCCTTCGATGTCCAGTTGGAGTGCTCGGGCGAGAGCGTTGACCACCTGTTCCGACGGGTGGGTGACATGGCCCTGTTCGAGTCGCAGGTAGTAGGCAACGCTGATGCCGGCGAGCGACGCCACTTCCTCGCGGCGCAGACCTTTGACACGACGCCGCGACCCAGGATTGAGCCCGACGTCTTCGGGACTCACCTGCCTGCGTCGTGCGGCCAAATAAACACCGAGCTCATCAGCCTTGGGTCTCGCCACCATTTGATCCTAAGCCTGTCCCTGCCATTAACACCCTTGAGAGAGGTCTCGTTCGCCTGACGCTGTCTCGAACCAAATCTCGTGACATTCGGCGTGCCGGTGCATTGCACCTGAAGTTTCTGGTGCACAAGTGCATTCATCGAGAATTAGATATCGCCGCCGGCATCAGCCTTGTGTGTCGTCTGTCGCTGGATCCTCAGCCTGCCACTGTCAATATCACGATCAACGGGGGCTGGCTGGCGCCTTTCGAACACTTGCGGATCGGGCAATGCTGTTGGTAGCTGCCAAAACCGGCGGTGCCAAACAGAAAAGCTCAGGGAAAGAGAACCAGCCATCATGACCACATCTGTAGACACTGATCTGCGCCAGTACATTATCGGGGCCTGGATCTTGGAGTCCTACGAAAGTCTGGACCTCAACGGATCTCATGTGGGTTACCCGTTGGGACCTGACGCGCGCGGAATCATCATGTACACCGGCAACGGTTACATGTCCGCCCAGATCATGCGTTCAGACCGCCCGCAGTTTCACGTCGGAGACCTCGCCGCCGGCAACAGCGACGAACTGGCCGCTGCGGCCAGCGGATACCTCGCCTACACCGGCCCATACACCGTCTCCGACGACGTGATCAGCCACCACGTCGAGGTGAGCCTGCTGCCGAATTGGATCGGCGGAACACAGTACCGCGCAGCCAATATCGGCGACAACCACCTGCAACTCGGTCCCGTCGAGCCCACGCTGATCGACGGGCAACTCCAAAACGCCCGTTTGGTCTGGCGCAGGCCATAACCAACAGTGCGGGTGAGTTGAGGCGAAAAGGACTGCAAAATAATACCTTTACGCGGTGATCTGTCAGTGAGTATGTCAACCGATTTGGCGAGGAGACGAAGGAAATGAGTATCGCAGAACACACCCCGGACGGGGCGCCCGCGCACCTGGTCGTGCCCGGCCCCGACACCCCGCCGGTAGGGCGGGAGATGAATGGCCACCTGGCCGTGCTGACCATGCAGTTACCCCCGCACAACTTCCTGGGGACCGAGCTGAACGCAGGGTTGCTCGAAGGACTGCAGTGGGCCCAAGACCAAGGCGCACGCGCGGTGCTGCTCCAAAGCGGGCTGCGTAATTTCTGCGCCGGCGCTGATCTGGCGCTGTTCGAAAGCGCAGATCGTGGCGTTGCACCGGACTTCGACCTCGTCGGAGTGCTAGGCACATTCGACGCGCTGCCCATGCCGATCGTGGCCGCCATCCACGGCGTGACCGTGGGAGGCGGGCTCGAGCTCGCGCTGGCCTGCGACCTGATCATTTCCAGCGAGTCAGCCAAGATCGGCAGCGTCGAGGCCACCATCGGGGTTAACCCGCTGATGGGTGGCATCCAGCGGGTTACCGAGCGCGCCGGCGCGGCACGCGCCAAGGAAATGGCGATGTTGGCCCGTCGCTATGACGCTCGCACGCTGGAGCGTTGGAACATCATCAACCGGGTAGTGCCCGACGAGAAGCTCGGCGAGGTCAGCCTGACGATCGCCCAGGAACTGGCCAACGGCCCCACCCTGGTGCACGCCTCGACCAAAGCGATCGTGTCTTATGCCGTGTCCCACGGCGTGGCCGCCACCGATGAGGCGATGCACGACCTGCAAGCCGAGTATTGGAAATCCGAAGACGTCAAACGCGGTCTGGAGTCGTTGAACGCCAATGGTCCTGGTGCTGCGCGATTCGAAGGGAAATGATTATGAGCTTGCCACTCGACGACGTACGCGTCGTGGACTTCACCCGCGTGCTGGCCGGACCCCACTGCACCAAGCACCTGCTCGATATGGGGGCTGACGTCATCAAGATCGAACCCCCGACCGGCGATATCACTCGGACCTCCTACCCGCGACAGGGTGAGATCAGCGGCTACTTCGCCCAGCAAAACGCCGGCAAGCGTGACCTGAGCATCGACCTGAACTTCCCGGAAGCGCGCAAGGTCGTCGCCCAGCTGTGCGACACGGCCGACGTGATCGTGGAGAACTTCCGGCCCGGAGCACTGGCCGCGTTCGGCCTCGACTACACGTCGGTGGCCGCGCGCAATCCTCGCGTGGTCTACGTCTCCATCAGCGGCTACGGCCAACGCGGGTCATGGCGCACCCGGATGGCTTATGCCCCCACCGTGCAGGCCGAGACCGGGTTCACCGAGAACACGCTGCACCAGTTCGGCGTTGAAGGGGACGCGCGCCGGTCCGACGCGTTGTCACATGCCGACGTGTACGCCGGGCTGCACGCGACGATCGCCGTACTGGCCGCACTGACCCACGCCAAGGTCACCGGCAAGGGCCAATACGTCGACGTAGCGATGGCCGCAGTGCTCACCTCGATCAACGAACGGGTCCACTACGACTTGTCGGACATCGATCTGGGTGCCGAGCCCCCGATCCTGGGAGCCACTGACTGCGCGTTTTTCACCGGCCCCGAAGGAGAACAGTTCATCTCCCCGATCAGCCTGGTCGGCACCGACACGTTCCCCTTCTACCTGCACGCCATGCGCCGGCCCGACCTTGCCGACGATCCACGATTTGGCACCGCAGAGTTGCGCCGAGCGAACTTCGCCGAGTTGCACGCCATCGTCCAAAACTGGATCGACAGCTTCGATTCCATGGATGCACTCGACGCGCAGTTCGACGAGTCCAAGATCGCCACTGGTCGGCTACGGGACATTGAGGATTTCGCCGAGACCGGGTGGGCCAAGGACTGGGTTCTGACCCGCGAGGTCCCCGACCGCCACGGAGGCACCGTCACCATCCCCGCGCCGCCATGGCACTTCAGCGAGCATGACGGCACCTTGGCCGAGCAAATCCCCGCTCACCAAGGCGAACACAACGAGGAAATCCTCAAGGAGCTCGGCTGCGCCGACACCGAAATCCAGGCCCTCAAAGACAGCGGGGCGCTCCTCCACTCCGTACTGGAATGAGCATCGCTATCAGGGCGAAGTCGCCTGGCCCAAGCGACTCATAGAAATCACTCAGCCGGGTCTCAGCGGTATCGGCTGTGATGGTAGGAGTCGGACACCGAGCTAAGGGAGCGCGTCAGTGGACACCGAGACCGTGGATCGCCAATTCACCGCTCTGCAGCAGCAGGCGCAACAGACCGCAACGCTGATCCAAACGCTCGCCGGCAAATTGTCCACCGCGGCCGGTGTGGGCGATCCCAATGCCCGCGAATGGGCGCTGGATCTCAAGGAGATCGCGTTAGCAATCCGCGATGAGCAAAGCACCACCACCGAACTCCTGCAGGCGATTCACGGGTTGGTTGATAACCATGTCGCTGCCGCCGAGCCGTCCGCACCGCAGTACTACCCGTCAACCGCACAGTACGCTCAGCCGCCGCAATACCAACCTCAGTACGCGCCCCAATACCAACCGCAGTACCAGCAGCCCGCGCCGTCTGGCGGTGGGGGATTGCAGCGGTTTCTGGGCGGGCGGTTTGGCCAGGCGATCGTGACCGGCGCGGGTATCGGCATCGGTGACGACATCGTCAACAGCATCTTCGACAGTCTCTGAGTTGCAAGGCAGTTCGGAACACCACGAGATGGTCGTGTCGCACGGTGAGGATCGTTGTCAGTCCTGTTGCTGACGATCACGCCAGGCGAGCATTTCCTTCAAGGTGCTGAAGTCGTAACCGGTGATGGGGTCCGGCGCGATCTCGGTGATGAACGTGGTCGCGCCAGCGGCGTGGTAGGCCTCGGCGCTGGGCGTGCCGAACCAATGCACCGAGCGTTCGATGTCGTTTCCGTCGCGTCCCGCGGACTCGGCCAGTTCGTCGAGTCGGGCGCTGGCTTCGGTGAAGGCCTCCACCGAGAGGAACGTGTGCCAGATGTCGGCGTAGCGCACCACCGCGGGAAGGGTCCGCTTGGGGCCGGTGCCGCCGATGAGGATGGGTATCTTGCGCACCGGTGGCGGGATCAGTTGACCAAAGCGCGCCTCGATGCGTTTCAGGCCCGCGTCGAACAGGTCGAAGCGCGACTTCCAGCTGCCGAAGTCGTATCCATAGGTGGTGTAGTCCTTTTCGTACCAGCCGGCGCCGAGGCCGAGCACGAGTCGGCCGCCGCTGATGTGGTCGACGGTGCGGGCCATGTCGGCGAGCAAGTCGGGGTTGCGATAGCCGATACCGCTCACGAGCAGTCCGATCTCGGCGCGGTGAGTGATCTCGCCCCAGCTCGCCAGTGCCGTCCAGCCCTCGAAGTTGGTGACGTCGGGCTGGACCTCGGCCAGGATCGGGATGCCCTGATTGAGGTCGGCGACCTCGGGCCGGTGGAAGTGGTCCCAACCGAAAATCAGGTCGGCGCCGAGTTCTTCGGCGTGCAGCACCGCGCTGCGCCAGGTGGCGAAGTCCGGCGTGTTCCCGGGTTGCAGAAGTACGCCAATGCGGATGGGTCGAGTCATGGGTGGCCCCTTTCGGTTGTGGCGACCGGATTTCAGGCGGTTCTCAGGGCTTCCACCTGGATAGTGATGTCGACGGTGTCGCCGAGCAATGCGCCTCCAGCGATGATCGGCGTTTCGGTCAGGACACCAAAGTCCTTGCGACTCAATGCGACTTTTGCTTCAAAACCGGCTACTTCGCCTTTTCCCATCCCTGGGCTCACGCCGAAGAACTCAAGACCAATTGCGATCGGCTTGGTGACACCACGCAGGGAGAAGTCGCCGTCCAGCGTGTACTTGTCGTTGTCTTCGCGTAGTCCGGTCGACGTGAAGGTCGCGGTGGGGAAGTTCTCGACGTCGAAGAAGTCTGTTGCTCGAACGTGCTGATCGCGGTCCGGGTTGCCCGTGTCAACAGATCCGACGTCAATGGTCGCCGACAGAGAGGGGATACCGTTGTCGGGCAACGTGATAGATCCGGAGAACTCCGAGAATCGGCCTCGTACCTTACCCACCACGAGGTGGCGAATAGCGAAGGTGATCGATGAGTGGAGTGGGTCGATGGCCCAGGTCCCGGGCTTGAGTTGGTTATCGACGCCTGCTGGTGTCACGGTGGTCGTCCTTCCTAAGTTGATGGGTAACTCGTAGAGATTGCGCAACGTCAGGGCGTTGCGGGCTTGGATGAGGACGCCGCCCTCGTCGATACGCCCGAGTTGGATTGGGGCGAAGCCGAGTTGGTTAGCGAGATCGGCGACCGCGGCGCTGGCCGCGGGTGAGTTACTGGCGACGAAGACCACTCGCCTGCCGAATTCTGGGGGCCGCTTTTCGGTGAACTGCTTGACCGCGGTCTGATTGAACGCCTTGACCACGGCGGCGCCGGGAAAGGCTTCGGCATTGAAGTCCGTGGACAGTCGGCCGTTGAGGACCTCGTCGGCGTTGGGCAGCGTGAACGCGTTCGTGCTGTCGACCACGATTTTTCCCGACCAGTCCGAACGGCTGAAGCCCAGTTCTCGGACGGCGAGAAAGGGGATCGCCACGATGATCACGTCCGCGGTCAAGGCCTCATCCAGGCTGACCGGGGTGACCACCGAACCGAGCTGGCTGGTGTCGATCGACTCCGGGCCGCGGGTATTGGCGATGACGGCTGATACTCCGTGGTCAGCGAACCTCTCCGCCAACGCGCTCCCGATGTTTCCCGTGCCGATGATGGCGTAACCCATTAGTCCCTCCTCATTCCGATCCGATTTTGTTGATGCTTCAACAAAGCCATTCGGTCAAAACTTGACGCGTCAACTTTTTATTCCCTAGGCTGATAGCCGTGGAGCGTCCGCGGCCCGAGCCTGCTGCGCAGGAGGATTACTGGCTCGACGCCGACCAGCAGCAGAGCTGGCGCCACCTGTTCGCGCTGCTCATGACCTTGCCCGCGGCGATCGAAAGCGACCTGCAGCGCACGACGGGCATCACGATGTTCGAGTACCTCGTCCTCGCGAACCTGTCAGAGGCTGACGAGACGACGCTGCGTATGACGGAGCTGGCGTATAGGGCGAATTCGTCGCTTTCGCGGTTGTCGCATGTGGTCTCTCGCCTGGTCAAACGTGGATGGGTGCGCAAGCGGCCCTCCGCGAACGACGGCCGGGTCAGCGAGGTTGTGCTCACCAAGGCGGGCCTGGCGAAGGTGGTCGGCGCAGCGCCCGACCATGCCCGCCTAATCCAGGAACTGGTCATCGCGCCGCTAACGCGCCCGCAGCTGAAAGCGCTCGGCGCGTCGGCCGCGGCCATCGTCGAACGAATCGCTCAGCGGAACAACACGACAACCAATCGGGATTGATCGTCAGGTGACAGCGCCAAAGTGCGGCGATCGGGCAACTTCTCGACAACGGGACGGTGACAGGTGAGTTGCTAGTGCTGCGACCGGCATCGGCTGATTAGGTTTTGGCCCCGAGTCGCATTACGCTTGCACGCGGTCCGTCGTCGAATCAGGAAAGCACCTATGCCTATTCAGCCCACGTTGCGGCGCCCACAATCCTTCGCCAGCGGCCGAACCCGACGGGTTACCCATCGCGTGAACGGCCCGACAGTCGGCCAGTGCTTCGACATCGAAATCACCCGCGACACCGACGGGTGGATGGTCCGGATTCCCGAGATCGGCGGCGTTGCCCGCGCCGGCCGTCGGGAAGCGGTGGAGTTGGCCGCCCGGGAATGCATCGCAGACCGGACCGGTATCCCTATCGGTTATGTCGCCGTCTTTGTCGCACGCGAGACCGGCTAGCGCCGCGTAGCTTTCGCCACGCGCCGCTCGGCCGATCCGGCCGGCCGGCTCAGACCGTCACGGTCAGCGGCCAGACCTTCCAGATGTCGTCGCAATACTCGGCGATGGCGCGGTCCGACGAGAACTTACCGCTGCGTGCGGTGTTCAGGATCGACATCTTCGTCCAGGCGTCGCTGTCCTCCCACGCGGCGCTCACCCGCTGCTGGCAGCTCAGGTAGGACGCGAAGTCGGCGCACACCAAGAAGGGATCGTCGTAGCGGAGGTTGTCCACCAGCGGCCGGAACACCTCGGTGTCGCCATGCGAGAACGTCCCGCCGGCAATCAGATCGAGCACCGCGCCCAGCTCGTCGTCAATGTAGTCCGCCGGGCGGTACCCCTTGGCCTTGACCGCCTCGACCTCGTCCTCGGTGAGGCCGAACAGGAAGAAGTTCTCGGCCCCGACCTCGTCGCGCATCTCGACGTTCGCCCCGTCGAGCGTGCCGATGGTCAGCGCGCCGTTGATCATGAACTTCATGTTCCCGGTCCCCGAGGCTTCCTTGCCCGCGGTGGAGATCTGCTCGGACAAGTCTGCGGCCGGGTAGATGATGTGCGCGTTCTTGACGCTGAAGTTCGGCACGAACGCCACCTTCAGGAACCGGTTGACCTCCGGGTCGGCGTTGACCGTCTCCCCAACGGCGTTGATCAGCTTGATGATTCGCTTGGCCATGAAGTAACCGGGAGCGGCCTTGCCGCCGAAAATGAAGGCCCGCGGCGGAATGGACAGCCCCGGGTTCTGCTTGAGTCGGTGGTACAGCGCGACGATGTGCAGCACGTTGAGGTGCTGGCGCTTGTACTCGTGGATCCGCTTGACCTGAACGTCGAACATCCAGTCCGGGTTCAGCTCAATGTCCGTCGCTGCGCTGATGTACTTGGCCAGGCGCGCCTTGTTGCTGCGCTTGATGTCGTGCCACTGCGCGCGGAACGAGGCTTCGTTTACGAACGGCTCCAGCCCGCGCAGGCGGCCCAGGTCGGTCAGCCAGCCGTCACCGACGGTGCGGTCCAGCAGCTCCCGCAGACCGGGGTTGGCCAGCGCAAGGAAGCGGCGCGGCGTCACACCGTTGGTCTTGTTGCTGAACCTCTCCGGCCACAGCTCGTAAAAGTCTTTGAGGACACTGGCTTTCAGCAGCTCCGAGTGCAGCGCGGCGACACCGTTGATGGCGTGGCTGCCGACGGTCGCCAGGTGCGCCATCCGAACGTTCTTACCGCCGTTCTCGCCGATGAGGGACATCCGGCGGACCCGGTCCTCGTCACCGGGGAACTTCGCGCGCACCTCGTCCAGGAATCGGCGGTTGATCTCGTAGATGATTTCGAGGTGCCGGGGCAGCGACTCGGCGAACATCTCCAACGGCCAGGTCTCCAGCGCCTCGGGCAGCAGGGTGTGGTTGGTGTAGCCGAACGTCGCGACCGTGATCTGCCACGCCTCGTCCCAGTCCAGATCGCGCTCGTCGATCAGCAACCGCATGAGCTCGGCGACCCCGATCGACGGATGGGTGTCGTTGAGCTGCAGGGCGAATCGCTGGGGGAGTTCCCGGACACCGGCGTCGGCGAGGTCGTCCATGATGTGCAGCACGTGCTGCAGCGAGCAGGACACAAAGAAGTACTGCTGCAGCAGGCGCAGCCGCTTGCCCGCCTCCGGCTCGTCGTTGGGGTACAACACCTTGGTGACCGTTTCCGACGTCACCTCGTCCTCGACCGCTTTGTAGTAGTCGCCGGTGTTGAAGGCCTCCAAGGCGAAAGACTCGACCGCCCGCGCGCTCCACAGGGTCAGCACGTTGCAGGTGTTGACGCCGTAACCCTGGATGGGCGTGTCGTAGGCGACGCCTTTCAGCAGCCGCCCGGGCACCCACCGGACGCGCTCATGGCCGGCGTCGTCGGTGTAGTGCTCGGCGTAGCCACCCCACTTCACCAGATAGTTGACGTCAGGTTTGGCTATCTCCCAAGCGTTTCCGTTGACCAACCAGTTGTCGGTCTTCTCGACCTGCCAGCCGTCGCGGATCTCTTGGTTGAAGATGCCGAACTCATAGCGGATGCCGTAGCCGATCGCCGGACGCTCCAGCGTGGCCAGCGAGTCCAGGTAGCACGCAGCGAGCCTGCCGAGGCCGCCGTTACCCAGGCCCGGTTCCGCCTCGCATGCCAGCACCTCGTCGAGATCCTGGCCCATCGCCGCCAACGCGGTCTTGGCCGCCCGCTCCAAACGCAGGTTGAGCAGGTTGTTACCCAGCTGCGGACCCATCAGGAATTCCGCCGACAGGTAACAGGTCACCTTGCGGCCCAGGTCAAGTGAGGTCTGCGTCGACGCCACCCGGCGGTCCTGCATGCGGTCGCGCACCGCCAGGGCGAGCGCCCGGTAGTAGTGCTCGGGGCGCAGTGCGGCGGCCGGACGGCCGATCGAGTAGCGCAGGTGATCGGTGATCGCCCGCTGTAGCGCAGGCGCGCCCATCCCGGTGCGAGAGTGCTCCCCGAGGTCGGATGGCCTGGGGCCGGCGGACAATCCTTCGGAGGGTGTCTGATCGACATCGGTCATCGTGAGTCCTACTCCCTAGAGATGGTGACAGCATCGCACCGTATGCGCCACGGCGCAGGCCGCCAGTCTGGCAGCGATGTTTGCACACCAGGCACGCAATTGCGGTACGTGAGGTGAACGTGAGCCCACCTACTCGCGACGAAACGGCGCTGCCGACGGGGGCGGACGTCGATATCCGAGGGCGGTACGCCCGGTGGGTTGTTACGCGGCGGCTAGTCGCGCGTCGGTGATCCCGAAGGGGCCGTCAGAGTCGAAGGTGGCGCGGGTGGTGGCGACGTGCTCATCGACGGTTGTCGGCTTGGATCCGCCGATCACCTCGATGAGGTTGTTGATACCGGAGAAGACACCGTCGCGGTAGTCCTGGGTCACGTTGCTGAGGTGCTGGACGATATGCGAGCCGCCGCCCGCGGCCTTCAGTCCTGCGGCGAATGTCGGGATCTCGATCGGCTGGTAGCGGATCGGAATGCCCAGGGTGTTTTGAACTTTGGCGGCGATGGCGTACCAATCGAGCTCTTCGGCACCGAACAGCGGATAGACCTGA
>DASQRI010000152.1:0-2218 GCA_035642975.1 Mycobacterium sp. | reverse complement strand
AGACCCGCCGCAGGTCCCGGGCTAGCGCCGTCCAGTCCTTCCGCGAAGCATAACGGAAACTGTTCCGAAGTAGGTGAATGACACATGTCTCCCGCTGTCAATCTGGGGTGCGAAACACGGGATTCGGGCGGTGGTTCGGTGGGCATGGCGATGGCCCGCGTGTCGGTCACGCGGGTGTGGTGTCGGTGGGTGTTAGTACTCCAGCCGTAGATCGTTATGTTCATGCGTGGGCTGCTTCCTGCCGCTGGTAGTGGCAGGTTCGAGCTCGGTATTGATGGCGTCGTCGCCAGTGTGACCAGGCCTCGGGGCAGGCGGGGTTTCGGCTGGGTTCGATGAGCAGGATGGTGAACAGGCGACGGATTTCGTTGCAGGTCAGCGCGATGAGCCCGGTGGGTGCGGGGTGGTCGGTGTGTTCGTTCGCGGCGATGACCGCGAGTAGGGCGTGCGCCAGCATGGCGAGCAGGGTCCAGCGGCGCCAGGAGGTCCAGCGGCGGACCTGGTGTTCGTCGAGCCCGGTGAGGCCCTTGGCGGCCTGGAACGACTCCTCCACGGTCCATCGCCGCCCGGCGACTCGGACCAGCTCGCGCAGCGCCACCATGTGTGGGCTGTAGCAGCGGTAGAACGCCAGTTCCCCGCTGTAGCGGTGTCGCCGCGTGAGCAACCACCAGCACTCGGCGTCAGTGCCGGTGTCGGTGTCGATGGTGGGTGGGTCGAGGGTGATCAGTGCCCAGTCGTAGAAGCGCTGGCCTTTGGCGCCGGCTCCGGCGGAGAGGCGCTGCCAGGCTCGTCGTGGCAGGCGGGCGGTGAGTTGGTCGGCGCGGATCGGTCCGGCGGCGGTCGGGACACGCCGGTCACAGCCGATGGCCAGCACGTATCCGATCCCGCGCAGCTCCAGTTCGGCGCGCGGTGTTGGGTCGGCGCCGTACACCTCGTCCCCGGCCACCCACCGTGCCGTCACACCAGCGTTGAGCGCGCGGCAGAGCATCCCTGCGGCCAGCGCGGGTTTGGTCAGGAAACCGATGTCATCGGGTACCCCAGCCGCCGCGCAGCGGGCCGGGTCGTCGGTCCAGGAGCGCGGCAGATACAGCTCGCGGTCGATCATCGCGTGCCCGCGCGCGCCGGCGTAGGTGAGGTAGACCGCGACCTGGGCGTTCTCGATCCGTCCGGCGGTGCCGGTGTACTGGCGCTGCACCCCGACCGTCATCGAGCCCTTCTTCACATCGCCGGTCTCATCGACCACCAGCACCGCGTCGCTGTCGCCGAGCTGGCCGGTGACGTAGTCCCGCAGGTCATCGCGCACACCGTCGGTGTCCCACACCGCCCGGCCCAGCAGGTGCTGCATACCGTGCGGGTCCCGGTCACCGGCGTGCTCAGCGACGCTCCAACAGTTCTTACGCGGCAGGTCAGCCAGCAGACCCAGCACGAACCCACCGGCCCGGCGGCGGGTCTCAACACGGGCGAACCGACCGCCGATCCGAGCCAAGAGCCTGTCGGTCTCAGCCCTCCAACGGGCAAGCCCTACGCTGTGCGCCACGGCCACCGCTTGATCATCTGATGTCCACACAACGGATGAGGATCACGCGGTGGCCGCCCTACATCCGGGACCGCCACGCCACAAGATCACGAACTACGGCTGGAGTACTAGCCTCGACCCATGCTGATGAGGTCTAAGGCCGGACCATCGCGGGATCGGCCCGATCCCACGGCGAGGGGGTACTTGGCCGCCGGGAGCACGCTCCGCCAGGTACTCACCGTGTACATCGTCCTGGTGGTGCGATGATCTCCTATGGCGAAGCGTTGACCTATCCGGGGCAAGCCTCGCTCAGCGTGCGCAATGTGAGCCCCGGCCGGGCCCAGGCGGCACCGGTCTCGCCCCTCGGCGACCTCTCGCCGTTCCGGAAGATCACCCAGGACACGCTGGGCCTGTTGAACGCCGGCAACCAGTCCGGCGCCACCACTCGCGTCGATGACCTGGAAGCCGAGTGGGACAACGCCGAGGCGCGGCTGAAACCGAAGGACAAGACCGCCTGGGCCACCATCGGCGCCAAGATCGACACCGTGCTGCGGGACCTGCGGGCCACCAGCCCGAAGCCGAACAGCGAGAAGGCCGCGCTCACCAACCTGCTCACCGCACTCGGTTAACTCCTCGTCGGTGCCGTCCCCTCAGCATCGCGACATTCCCCCGGCTCAACTCGCTCGCGCGGCAGCGCTTGGGTCG
>DASQRI010000151.1:0-2140 GCA_035642975.1 Mycobacterium sp. | reverse complement strand
TGCTGTTGACGCTGTTGTTCCGGTTCATGCGCCCGCTGATCGAGAACGGCCACGTGTTTTTGGCCCAGCCGCCGCTGTACAAGCTGAAGTGGCAGCGCAGCGAGCCCGAGTTCGCCTACTCCGACCGGGAACGCGATGGCCTGATCGAGGCGGGCAGAAAGGCCGGCAAGAAGATCAACGCCGAGGACGGTATCCAGCGGTACAAGGGTCTCGGCGAGATGGACGCCAAGGAACTGTGGGAAACCACGATGGACCCCTCGGTGCGGATCCTGCGCCAGGTCACCCTCGACGACGCCGCCGCGGCCGACGAGTTGTTCTCCATCCTGATGGGCGAGGACGTCGAGGCGCGCCGAAGTTTCATCACTCGCAACGCCAAAGACGTTCGTTTCCTTGACGTCTGACGCTCTCAGACGTCTGCCCCACTGAAATCTCAGATGAGGAATAGATGACAGACACCACGCTGCCGCCCGGCGGCGAAGCCGCCGACCGCATCGAACCGGTCGACATCCAGCAGGAAATGCAGCGCAGCTACATCGACTACGCGATGAGCGTGATCGTCGGACGCGCGTTGCCCGAAGTGCGCGACGGCCTCAAGCCGGTGCACCGCCGCGTGCTGTACGCCATGTTCGACTCTGGGTTCCGCCCAGACCGCGGCCATGCCAAGTCGGCCCGCTCGGTGGCCGAGACGATGGGTAACTACCACCCGCACGGCGACGCGTCGATCTACGACACCCTGGTCCGGATGGCCCAGCCGTGGTCGCTGCGCTACCCGTTGGTCGACGGGCAAGGAAACTTCGGCTCGCCGGGCAACGACCCACCAGCCGCCATGAGATATACCGAGGCGCGGCTGACTCCGCTCGCGATGCAGATGCTGCGCGAAATCGACGAGGAGACAGTCGATTTCATTCCCAACTATGACGGTCGGGTGCAAGAGCCGACGGTGTTGCCGAGCAGGTTCCCCAACCTGCTGGCCAACGGCTCGGGCGGCATCGCGGTCGGGATGGCGACCAATATCCCGCCGCACAACCTGCGCGAGCTGGCTGAAGCCGTCTACTGGTGCCTGAACAATCACGAGGCCGACGAAGAGGCCACCCTGGCCGCGGTCCGCGAACGGGTCAAAGGCCCGGACTTCCCGACCCACGGTCTGATCGTCGGATCGCAGGGCATCCACGACGCGTACACCACCGGCCGCGGTTCGATCCGGATGCGCGGAGTCGTTGAGGTAGAAGAAGATTCGCGCGGCCGCACGTCGCTGGTCATCACCGAGCTGCCGTACCAGGTCAACCACGACAACTTCATCACCTCGATCGCCGAGCAGGTCCGCGACGGCAGGCTGGCCGGCATCTCCAACATCGAGGACCAGAGCAGCGACCGGGTCGGCCTGCGCATCGTCGTGGAGATCAAGCGGGACGCCGTCGCCAAGGTGGTGCTGAACAACCTCTACAAGCACACCCAGCTGCAGACCAGCTTCGGCGCCAACATGTTGTCCATCGTCGACGGGGTGCCGCGCACCCTGCGGCTCGACCAGATGATCCGCTACTACGTCGAGCACCAACTCGACGTGATCATCCGCCGCACCACCTACCGGTTACGCAAGGCCAACGAGCGGGCCCATATCCTGCGCGGTTTGGTGAAAGCCCTTGACGCGCTTGACGAAGTGATCGCATTGATCCGCGCGTCGCAGACCGTCGACATCGCCAGGACCGGCCTGATCGAGCTGCTCGACGTCGACGAGATCCAGGCGCAGGCCATCCTCGACATGCAGTTGCGGCGCCTGGCAGCCCTGGAACGGCAGCGCATCGTCGACGATCTGGCCAAGATCGAGGCCGAGATCGCCGACCTGGAAGACATCCTGGCCAAACCGGAGCGGCAGCGCGCGATCGTCCGCGACGAACTCAAAGAGATCGTCGAGAAGCACGGCGACGACCGTCGCACCCGGATCGTTGCTGCCGACGGCGAGGTCAGCGACGAGGACCTGATCACCCGCGAAGACGTCGTCGTCACCATCACCGAAACCGGCTACGCCAAGCGCACCAAGACCGACTTGTACCGCAGCCAGAAGCGCGGCGGCAAGGGTGTCCAGGGTGCGGGGCTGAAGCAGGATGACATCGTGCGGCACTTCTTCGTGTGCTCGACGCAC
>DASQRI010000150.1:0-21963 GCA_035642975.1 Mycobacterium sp. | reverse complement strand
TCATAAACGACGTCTCCCCCGCCGCAGATGTCGTGCGCGACATGATCAACGGGGCAACGAAAATCCTGAACCGGCGGGCCGGTAGCTAGCAATACACGTCGTTCTCAATACAGCGGCGACCAGGCGGAGGTGCGGAGCAGTCGACTCTCCCACTGATCGCGATACTCCAGGGCGTCGAACATGTAGGTCCCCGGTCCGCGGTGCTCGGGCGGGATGTCGGTAGTCAGCAGATGCACGAGGGCCGCGTTGTCGTTAGTCGGGTCGATCTTCTGCCACAGCATCGCCTCTCGGCGTTTGTGGCTTCCGTGCGCCACCTGGAAGCAGGCCTGGATTTCGAGCACCCTTCTCCCAGGCGGTGCCTTAGAAAGCACCCGGTAGTAGATCTCATCCCATGCGCGGATGTAATCGTCCAGCGGTGCGTAAGGCCATCCGGTGTCCTCCATGAACAAACTCAGCGGATGCGTCGCACCACCGGTGGGCACGGTCGTGAGGTCCACTTCTTGGAGGGGCGACCACTCGACCGGCAGCAGGATCTTGCCGGTGACCTCGTGGCGCAGGTTGTCCAGTTCGCGCATCCACGGTGCCAAATCGCCGCTTTGCGCCCGGCGGGCCAGGGTTTCCCACGCCGCGCCGTCGGCGATGCCCGTGATCGTGACCACGTTGTAAGCCAACCCCGTGCCGTGAGCGTGGTTGGCGTACCAGAGCAGTCGAGCGTTGTCGTCCTGCGCCAGGGTGGGCATCCAGCCTTCGCGGTAGGCCGCGTCGAAGTCGTCCTCGCGGGTGCCGACGACCTGGTGGGTCTCGTGAAGGAAAAGCATGGCAACTCCTCTTCGGCGGCTCAGGCCTTTTCTGCGATCATCGCGGCGAGCTGTCGCCGGTTGACCTTGCCGGTCGCGGTGTAAGGGATGCGGTCGACGATCATCAGCCGCTCAGGAGCCTTGAAATAGGCGATGCGCTCACGACAATGCGATCGCAGCTCGTCGAGCGTCACCGGGATGCGAGCCACCACCGCCGCTCCCACTCGCTGGCCCATCTCGTCGTCGGTGATCCCGGCCACCGCCACGTCGCTCACCGCTGGATGGGCACGCAATGCTTCCTCGACCTCGATCGGCCCGAACTTTTCTCCACCTCGGTTGATCGTGTCGCTCAGCCGACCGCTGGGATAGATGTAGCCATCCGCATCCCGGTGGGCGAGGTCACCGGTATGCAGCCAACCCTGGCTGACGTTCTGGCCGGTGTTCACCCACAACTCGCCGATTGTTCCCGTCTCGACGTCGTTGCCGGTATCGGGATTCACTACTCGCACTTCAACCCCGGGTAGCGGCCTGCCTACCGATCCCACCCGGTTGGGGTCGCGGTGATCATCAGGCGACAAGGTTGTGTAGGCGCCGAGCGTCTCGGTCTGGCCGAATACGTTGGCAAACGCCACATGCGGCACGGCGGCCATCGCGCGGCGCACCAATGCGACGGGCGCGGCGGCCGCCCCGTAGGCGATGGCCACCAGCGAGCTGAGGTCGGTGCCGGTGAAGTCGGGATGATCGAGGATGCGCTGGAGCATCGTCGGCACCAGGAATGCCGTGTGTACCCGATGCTCTTGCACCAGGCGCAACCACTCACCGGCGTCGAACCGATCTTGCACGACCGTGGTGTTGCCCGAGTAAAGGCTGCCGAGCATGCCCAGGGAACCGCCGACGTGGAAGAACGGGACGCACATGATCCCGACCGCGGGCGGCACGTCGGCGCGAAATCGCGCCGCCATTCCCCGGATTCGCGCGCTCAATCGCCCGCCGGTGATCCCGACCGCCTTCGGGAGCCCGGTCGTCCCGCTGGTAAAGAGCACCAGCGCGTCCCGGTCGGCAGCCTCCTCGACGGGCGGCACCGGCGAAAGTCGGCGATCGCTCAACAGATCGGTGGGCGTCAACGTAGTGGTCGCCCCCGCCGCGCGGAGCCGGCCGGCATACGCGTCGCCGGCCACGCCAACCGCGGCGCAGCCCGCATTGTGCAAGAGGTCCCGCAGCTCCGGCGGCGTGAGCGCTGGGTTCATCAGCGCCGCCGCAGCACCGATGCGCGCAGCGCCGAGCACCGATGCAATAGACAGCAGGCTCCCGCCGTCGACGACTGCGACGCGGTTTCCGGCCACCACCCCGCCGGCAGCCAGACCCGCAGCGCAACTTTCGACGGCGGCGGCCAGTTGGCCGTACCCGATAGCGTGCTTGCCGATGATGAGCGCGACGCGGTCGGGATCGCCGGCCGCGGCGGCATCGGTGATGGTGTCGATGTTCATCCGCCGCTCAATACAGCGGTGACCACGTGGAAGTCCTTAGTAGTCGGCTGGTCCATTGATCGCGCAGCGCTAAAGCGTCGTACATCCAGGTTCCGGGCGCACGATAGCGGGCCGGAATCTCGTTCCGAAGGAGGTTGAGCAGCGCCTCCGGCTGGCGGATCCGCTGCATCAGTACCACTTCACGGCGCAGGTGACTGCCCAGAGCGGGCTGGAAGCCAGCCTGAATGTCCAGCATCGACGCCGAGTCGCTCAGGCTCTTGGAGTACACCTCGCCGCAGCGTTCGATGTACTCGGTGAACTTGTCCTCGTAGGGCCACATGGTGTCCTCCATGTAGAGGCTCAGCTCATGTTCCCGCCCGTCGCTTGGTACCTCGCCGAAGGCCACATCCTGAAGTGGCGACCACGGCAGCGCCACGAGGAGCTTGGCCGCTACGTCGTGGCGGAGCGCGTCCAGCTCACGCATCCACTGACGCAGATCGCCCCTCTGAATGCGTCGGGCCAGGCGCTCCCATGCCGCTCCATCACGAACGGCGGTCACGGTGACGACGGTGTAAGCGGGGCCAGTGCCGTGGGCGTGGTTGGCGTACCAGAGCAGCCGGGCTTCGTGTCCGGCTGCAAGTGTGGGCATCCAGCCGTCTCGAAAAGCGGCCTCGAAGTCGTCCTCGGCGCGTCCCCGCACCGTGTGCACCTCGTGCATGAAAAGCATGCCGGGACCTCCCACACGCGGTGCTGCACCGCGCAACGCTTCCGTCTCACGGACGGTAATCCCGGCGCAGCGTCGTGTCCAAGGGCTGCAATAGTTCACCGCGTCCGCGCGCGATTGCCTGCAGGGCGTGTCGGCACGCATAACCTGGACAGCGGCGACAAGCATCTGGTTGGCTCACATACATGGCCAGGCTCGAGGTGCCCGACGGCCCCGGTGGTGAGGCGGCGATGATCTGGACGCTGCGGCCCCAACTCGGCGACATGGTCGAGCGGATGATTCGCGGCGCCTACCAGCAGAGCGTTCTGCCGCCGGACGAACGCGAACTGGCCAGAATGCGGATCGCGCAAATCAACGACTGCGTCGCGTGCTCAGACTTTCGCGCACCCTCGGTGCTCGAGGCGGGCGTCGCGCCCGAGCTTTACCAGAACGTCGCGGCCTACGCCACCTACCCCGGCTACACGGCGCGGCAACGTCTTGCGATCGAGTATGCCGAACGTTTCGCGAATGACCATGGATCGATCGACGATGCGTTCTTCGGGCGGCTGCGTGAAGTTTTTTCCGACCCGGAAATCCTCGATCTGACGCTGTGTGTGGCAGTGTTCCTTGGCCTGGGGCGCTCGTTGACCGTGCTCGGCGTCGATCAGTCCTGCCCGATCGACGTGTGACGGCGGCGCTAGGGGAAGAGTGGACATCGCTTCTGTCGACGAGTTGCTCACCACCACCCGGTCGGTGCGTAAACGTCTCGACCTGACGCGGCCCGTCGGTCGTGACGTGATCCTGGAATGCCTGCGGGTGGCAATGCAGGCGCCCACCGCGAGCAACGCGCAGGATTGGCGCTGGCTGGTGATCACCGATGCCGACAAGCGGGCCGCGATCGCGGAGATCTACCGCAGCATCGGCAAGAAGTATCTGCCTCCACTCGCGGCCAGCGAGTCCGATCCGCAGACCCAGCGGGTACTCAGCAGCGCGGTAAGCCTCATCGACACGCTCGCTGACGTTCCGGTGCACGTTATCCCGTGCCTGCAGCGTCGGTTTGACGGCAACGATTTGGTGGTCGCCTCATCGGCCTGGGCTTCGATCATCCCGGCCGGCTGGAGCTTTTTGCTCGCGCTTCGATCCCGTGGCCTCGGATCGGTCTGGACGACAATGCATTTGGCCAAGGAGCACGAGGTGGCCGAGCTGCTTGGAATCCCGGACACGGTCACACAGGCCGCGCTCTTTCCGGTGGCCTACACGATTGGCACGGAATTCAAGCCGGCCTCGCGACCGCCTGCGGAGACCGTTACCTTTTGGGACAGTTGGGGAGAAAGCTGATGCAGTCCTTCACCGTGCGATTCCACGTCGACGCCCCCCCGAGGAAGGTGTGGCGGGTGCTGCATCCACCGGTACCGCCGAACTCGCGAAGGCCGCGGGTGCTCGAGTGGCCGACCGGCAGCATGGAGATCCTGAACGAAGGCGATGAGGCCGGCGAGGGCCTCGTCCGAACCTGTGTCTTCGCGGTGCCCAAATACTTGCTGTCGGGCGGCAAAGGACGCTCGTGGGAGACCGTCACCGAGGCGACGATCGACAAGCTGTCCCGCTATGTGGCGATCGGCAAGCCGCTATGGTCGCGCGCTGAGGGCTACCACGAACTCGAGGAACAGCCCGACGGCACCACCGTGCTGACCTTCCACGAGACGTATCACGCCTTCAACCCCGTGCTGCGTCGCCTTCTCGAGCGTCCCGTCCACGCAAAGATTTCGCGCGACAACATCGAAACCTACGAGCACGCGCTCAGCTATGTCGGATCGGTCAAGCGACTGGCCTAGGAAGCTTCGTCAGGGCGCTCCCACCGATGCTTGGAAATTGTTTCTTACTGAAGTATTAAATGCTGCTCCCAGTGACCTTAGAGTAGGCAATTAGCGTCTCAAAGTGGTTGGGGTGATCCTCAACCCGGATTACACCAACAGCGTTTGGGAACGGGGGCGCTCTAATGAGCGATTCGATCAACAGGGCAGCGTCATACTTGGCGCCCCGTCACGCACATCTCCCGTTCGATTGCAGCGGCGCGGCGGTCCGCGCGCAGTGCCGGCACCTGGCGACCGTGGTGACGATCAGCGGTGCCGTCGACGCGACCAATGTCGATCAGGTCAGCGACTACACCAAGCGATTCATCTTGCCGGACAAGCCTTTTGTCCTGGAATTGTCCGGTCTGGACAGCTTCGCCGTACAGAGCGTCCGACTGCTCTACCGCCTCGACGCCGCATGCAGCGCGGCCGACGTGGAATGGGCGGTCATCCCCAGCGACGCGGTGAACCTGGCATTGCTGGTTACCCACGAGGACGCCAGTCTCCCCACGATGCGCTCGGTGCACGAGGCGCTGCACTACTTCGCGGACGCCACCTCTGCGCGCCGCCGGCTATTGCTGCCGCTGCTCACTAAAACCGCCTAGCAGCGCAATTAGGCCCCGGCCTACGCCGCGCAAAGCCCGTATGCTGCTAGTCATGACGTTGAAGTCGACCGCTACCGCCGCTGCGGCACTCGCCGTGCTCGGCTGGGGTGCTGCCGTCGGCGTGGCCAGCGCCGACCCGCCCGCGCCCCCGCCTGCCCCGGCTCCTGGACCGACACCCGGACCGGCGCCTGCCGGACCCAAGACGACGATGGACCATGACGGCGTCTTCGCGGTGGGAACCGACATTGTCCCGGGCGTCTACACGTCGGCCGGCCCGGTCGGTGACGGCGTGTGCTACTGGAAGCGCCTCGGCGACGACGCAAAACAGCCGATCGACAACGCCATGAGCAAGAAGCCGCAGATTGTGAAGATCGACCCGACCGACAAGACATTCAAGACGGACGGTTGCCAGGCCTGGCAGAAGAACGACGCGGCCGTCCCGGATCCCGGCAAGTCACCGGCGGAGGCGGGTTTGCCGTTGGGCATCCTCAACTCGCTGATCGGTGGCGGGGCGCCGGCCGCGCCGGCATCGCCACCTCCGCCACCTCCGCCGAAGCCGTGACGTCGTAGTCGCTGGACAACCTCTTGGGTATGCAGACCGTCGAATACGCCGCCGGTCGGTTAGCAGACGTCTTCTTCGCCGAACCTTCGCATTCGACCGTTCTGCTGTGGCACGGCCAGCAGTCCGACGCGCGCAGTTCGGTTCGGCGGCTCGCTGAGCTGATCACCGGCCACGGCTTGGGCGTGGTCGTCCCCGACTGGGACTCGCACGCCGACGACGGCGGCCGCTCCGACCTGCTGCGCTCGTTGCATTTCGCCCGGGAGCGGGTTGACGATCCCGATGGCCTGGTGCTCGTCGGCTGGTCGATGGGAGGTGTGGCGGCGGCGGGGTTGACGATTGAGGCGCAACGGCTCGGTGTGGGGTTCGCGCACACTGTCTGCCTCGCCGGTGCTTTCATGGTGACCGATCCGATCTTCGGTCGGGTCCCGGCGACCCAGCTGCGCGATGGCGCACCGCCCAGCCCGTTCACGCTCTTGCACGGAGTGAGCGATCGCGTCATCCCGGTCTCGGTGACCCGCGATTTCGCGTCGGCCCTGTGGCAACACCATTGGCCGGCGAAGGTGCTCGAGTTGACCGCCGACCACGGATCGATCGCCGGCGCGGTCTACGACCGGGTGGCCGACCGCTATCGCGCCGCCGAGCACCCGCCGACGTTAGCCGTCGCCGCCGAGGTCGCGGCACACATCGCCGACGCCGGCCGACGTGGCCGGTGACTGCGTGCGCCAAGGCCCGAACCCCACCCACAGGACAGGGTCTGAGCAGCCGGTTTGTCCATTCAGTATACAAGCGTTTACTGTATGTGTCGGCTGCCCAACCCGGGAACGCTGATAGGAGCGCTGATGGACGCCACTTTTTCGTTGGAGTTGTCGGAGGAAGTGGTACAGGTCCGCGACTGGGTCCACGAATTCGCCGACACGGTTATCCGCCCCGCCGCGGCCGAGTGGGATGAGCGGGAGGAAACCCCGTGGCCGATCATCCAAGAGGCTGCCAAGGTCGGGCTCTACACCCCCGACCTGTTCGCCCAGATGGCCGGCGAAGCCAGCGGCCTGGGCATGCCGACGGTGTTCGAGGAGATGTTCTGGGGTGACGCGGGAATCGCGTTGTCCATCATGGCGACCGGGCTTGCCGCGGCCGCCCTGGCCGCCAACGGGACCCCGCAGCAGATCGGCGAATGGCTGCCGCAGATGTTCGGCACCCCAGGCGATCCCCAGTTGGCCGCATTCTGTTCCTCCGAACCGGGTGCCGGCTCTGACGTCGGAGCCGTCCGCACCAGGGCGAAGTACGACGAGGCCGCCGACGAGTGGATCATCAACGGCACCAAGACCTGGGCGACCAACGGCGGAATCGCCAACGTTCATGTCGTGGTGGCGTCGGTGGAACCCGAACTGGGCACTCGCGGCCAGGCGACGTTCATCGTGCCTCCCGGTACTAAGGGCCTCTATCAGGGGCAGAAATTCAAAAAGCACGGGATCCGGGCATCACACACCGCCGAGGTGGTGCTCGACGATGTCCACCTGCCCGGTGAGCTGATCCTCGGCGGCAGAGAGCGTTTCGAGCGCCGGACCGCCAAAATCCGGGAAGGCCATCGGACATCGAGCCAGGCCGCGATGATGACGTTCGAACGCACTCGTCCCACCGTGGGCGCGATGGCGTTGGGCATCGCGCGCGCTGCCTACGAATACGCGCTGGATTACTCTCGTCAGCGCGAACAGTTTGGCCGCAAAATCGCCGAATTCCAGGCCATCGCTTTCAAATTGGCCGACATGAAAAGCCGCATCGATGCGTCGCGGATGCTGGTCTGGCGGGCCAGTTGGATGCAACGAAACAACAAGCCGTTCACCTCAGCCGAGGGCTCGATGGCCAAGTTGTTCGCCAGCGAGACAGCGGTGTACGTCACCGACGAAGCGATCCAAATCCTCGGCGGCAACGGCTACACACGCGACTACCCGGTCGAGCGCATGCACCGGGATGCCAAGATATTCACCATCTTTGAGGGCACCAGCGAGATTCAGCGCCTCGTCATCGGCCGGGCACTGACCGGCCTGACCATTCGGTGATGTGCGCCGCTAGTGAGCTGCGTTAGCCTCTTCGCCGGCGCCGTTCACGACCAACGCTTCCTCCCAGCCGTTGACATGCTCTTCGACCGGTGGCGGCGGCGGCGCGACAACTTCGCCTGCATCTAGGCCCGCCACCGCGCGGATCGCGGCGATCAGCTGCTGGACCACCGACGTCTCCTTGTCGGTGGGCGTCGCCCCGGCTTCGAGCTCGTCGGGCAGCTCCGGTCGCAGCCCCACTCCGTGGGCCGCCTCCTGCGCCGTCAGCTTGGCGTGGACCCGGGCGGTGTAGAGCTGTTGGCCCAGCGTCGCTCCGGGGGCGTCCGCGGCGCGCTCCATCAGATCGTCGTAGCGTCGCCGGACATCGCTGAGCGCCATCATGACGGTGGGAGTGGGCCGGCTGTGGCTTGCCGCCTCGGTCAGGGCGGCGCGCAGTTTCCGCATACCGGTGAGCACCACTTCGGCCCGTTTCTGAAACTTCTTGTCCTCAGGAAAAGGCAGCGAATCAATGGCGGCCTGGTACATGTGCATCGCCGCCTCAGCGAGATTCACTATGGTCTGCGCTTCACCTTCATGTGGATCGAATTCGCCCATGGCCCCTCAATTCTGTGGTGGTGTCCAGCTCCGGTCGTGACCGTCTGTCACCGACTTCCGTCACGACAGCTGCATGGAAGAGGGTATCGGTAATAGCGCCGACCCGCCAAAGGATAGTGCGCCGGTATTTGCCCGGCAGTCCTGGCTCTGCGAGTGCTAACAGAAACGGCGACAGCGACCGAATTTCCAACACCTTGCCCCGGAAATCGGGTCGCGCTAGTTGAGACCGTAGAAACGTTGTGCGTTGAGCCCGCCGATTTTCGCGCGCGCGTTTTCGCTGATGTCCGGGCGGGTGCGCAGGTGTTTGGTGCTCTCGGGCCACTCGCCGTCCCAGTGCGGGTAGTCGCTGGCGAACATGATGAAGTCGTCGCCGAGCACATCGATGACGCCGGGCAGGATCGGCTCCTCCGGCTCGCACGTCACGAAGATGTTGCCGGCCTGCAGATAGTCCTGCGGGTCGCGCTGCCAGCCGCGTTCGATCCAGTCGCCGCGCTTCTCGAAATGCTCGTGCAGCCGGTCGATGAAGAACGGCACCCAGCCGACACCCGCCTCGAGGAAGGCCACCCGCAACCCCGGATGCCGGTCGAAGACACCGCCGGAAATCAGCGCGGTCATCGCGGTCATCTGATCGAACGGGAAGCTGACGCAGTGCACCTGGATGTAGTTGGTGAAGCGATCGACGCCGATCTTCGGCAGGTGGATGCCTGGCGCGCCATGAATGCCGAGCGGCATTCCGAGCTCGACCGCGGCGGCGTAAAACGGGTCGAGGTCGGGGTGGTCGAGGTTGCGTGTCTTGAGCGCCGGCGGGACGAGGGTGGCCACCAGACCGAGATCTTTGGCTTCTCGCATGACGTCGATCGCTGCCTGCCCGTGCTCGATCGGAGTCACCGCGACACCGCGCAGCCGGCCGGCCGACGGCGAGCAGAAATCCGTGATCCAGTGGTTGTAGAGGCGTGCGAAACCGGCGGCGAACTCCGGATCCTCCAGGCTGGGCGCGCACAGCCCGAGGCTCGGATACAGCACCATCGTGTCGATGTGGTCGCGGTCGGCGTCGCCCAGCACGCCTTCGACTGATCTGCAGTTGATGTTCGGTGCCGTGCTGATCCCGTGCTCGGGTGGGCAGCCGGCGCCCGGGCCGCGGTCCTCGGGATAGTTGCGCCCCTCGATCACCAGCCGCGGCTTCCGGTCGGCGCTGGCCGTGACGCGTTGCGGCCAGCGCTTCATCGCCTCGATCGCCAGCGACGGGTTCTCCGCGACGTGTCCGTCGGCGTCGATGATGTGCATGCGTCACTCCCGAGGTCCATGAGAGGCATCGACGAGGAGCGCGCTGTCGACCGGAACCCTGTCGCTGCCTGGTGCGCTCTATGTAACACTGCGGTAATGGTTACCGCCATTGCTCGTCCGAAGTTGGAAGGCAACATTGCGGTCGGCGACGATCGTCAGCTCGGGTTCGCCGAGTTCGGTGACCCGCAGGGACGCGCGATCTTCTGGCTGCACGGCACCCCGGGTGCGCGGCGGCAGATCCCGACCGAGGCCCGCGTCTATGCCGAGGAGAACCACATCCGGCTGATCGGCATCGACCGGCCCGGCATCGGCGCCTCCACGCCCTACCAATACGACACGGTCGTCGCATTCGCCGACGACCTGCGCACAGTGGCCAACACCCTGGGCATCGAGAAGATGGCCGTCATCGGCTTGTCCGGCGGCGGCCCGTACGCGCTGGGCTGCGCGGCGGCGATGCCGGATCGCGTGGTGGCGATCGGGGTGCTGGGCGGCGTTGCGCCGACCGTGGGCACCGACTCGATCGGCGGTGGCGTGATGGCGCTCGGCTCTGCGGTCGCGCCGCTGCTTAAAGTCGCCGGACTTCCGATCCGGTGGGCTGCGGTCGGCCTGATCCGGCTGATCCGGCCGGTTGCCACCCCGGCGCTTTATGCGTTTGCGCGAATATCGCCCGAAGCCGACCGCCGCCTGCTGGTGCGCCCGGAATTTCAGGCGATGTTCCTCGACGACCTGCTCAACGGCAGCCGCAAGCAGTTGGCTGCCCCGTTCGCCGACGTCATCCTGTTCGCCCGGGACTGGGGATTCCGGCTCGACCAGGTGAAGATCCCGGTCCGCTGGTGGCACGGCGACGCCGACCACATCGTGCCGTTCGTCCACGGGCAACACGTGGTGGCGCGCCTGCCCGACGCGGAGCTCTATCACCTGCCCGGTGAAAGCCATCTCGCCGGCCTGGGGCGCGCGGAGGAAATCCTGCAGAACATGAGCAAGCTTTGGGACAGCATCGAAAAGAGCTGATTTCTTTTCGTGCCCGCCACGTTTCGGCCCGTCGTGTGATACATGGTGCGGGTGCCCAGAAAAGCGACGCTTATCGCCGATCAACGCAACTCTTTCATCGCCGCGCTGCTGGGCTGGACGATGGACGCCTTCGATTACTTCCTGGTTGTGCTGGTCTACGCCGACATCGCCAAGACCTTTCACCACACCAAAACCGAAGTCGCGTTTCTGACGACGGCCACCCTGCTGATGCGCCCGGTGGGCGCATTGCTGTTCGGGTTGTGGGCCGACCGGGTGGGCCGGCGGCTGCCGCTGATGGTCGATGTGGCGTTTTATTCGGTGGTCGGATTTCTGTGCGCGTTCGCACCCAATTTCACCGTGCTGATCATTCTGCGACTGCTCTACGGCATCGGTATGGGCGGCGAGTGGGGGCTGGGCGCCGCGCTCGCGATGGAGAAGGTTCCCGCCGAGCGGCGCGGGTTTTTCTCCGGCCTGCTGCAAGAGGGCTACGCATTCGGCTACCTGCTGGCAACGCTGGCCTCGCTGCTGGTGATCGACCAGCTGGGACTGTCATGGCGATGGCTGTTCGCGCTGAGCATCATCCCGGCGTTGGTCAGTCTGATCATCCGTTACCGGGTCAAGGAATCCGAGGTGTGGCAGGCCGAGCAGGATCGAATGCGGCTGACCCACACCAGAATTCGCGACGTGCTGCGCGACGCCAAGATCGTCCGCCGGTTCATCTATCTGGTGCTGCTGATGGCCGCGTTCAACTGGATGAGCCACGGTACCCAGGACGTGTACCCGACCTTCCTGTCGGCCACCCACAACGGCGGCGCCGCGCTGTCGGCTACGACCGCCAAATGGATCGTGGTGATCTACAACCTCGGCGCCATTATCGGCGGGCTGACCTTCGGTTCGCTTTCCCAACGGGTCGGGCGGCGCTACGCCATCGTGTTCTGCGCGGTGTTGGGATTGCCGATCGTGCCGCTGTTCGCCTATTCGCACACCGCGGCGATGCTGTGCCTTGGCTCGTTTCTGATGCAACTCGTCGTGCAGGGCGCGTGGGGTGTCATCCCGGCGCATCTGACCGAGATGTCACCGGACGCCATCCGGGGCTTCTACCCAGGGGTCACCTACCAGCTGGGCAATCTGTTGGCGGCGTTCAACTTGCCTATCCAGGAACGACTGGCCGCCAGCCACGGCTACCCGTTCGCGTTGGCCGCGACGATTGTGCCGGTGCTGATCGTCGTCGCCACGCTGACGCTGATCGGCAAGGAGGCCACCGGAATCCGCTTCGGCAGCCAGCAAAGCAGCGTCATCGCTTTCGCTGACGACGACGGTGGCCGATAGGTGCGGCCAATACCGCCACGCCAACGCAAATGGGCGCAGCAGGGATGACACCCGGCCATGTTAGCTGTGTCGCACGGGCTCGTGGAGCGCTCGGCGCAGCAGGTGCATCGCCACCGTCGTCGACCGCTCCCGGATGTCGTTGCGGCCGCCGGGCAGCCGAAGTGTTCGAGTCGACGAGCCGCCGTCGGCCAGCGCCACGGTGAAGCAGACCGTCCCCACCGGCTTGTCCTCGGTTCCGCCGTCGGGACCGGCGATGCCGGTGATCGCCACCGCGGTATCGGCGCCGAAGCGACGCAGCGCACCGGCGGCCATCGCCTCGGCCACCGGCTCGGACACCGCGCCGTGCGCTTCGATCAGCGCCGCATCGACGCCGAGCAACTCGGTCTTGGCTTCGTTGGCGTAGGCCACCACCCCACCGGCGATGTACGCGGACGAACCGGGCCGCTCGGTGAGCCGTGCCGCGAGCAGTCCGCCGGTGCACGACTCCGCGGTGGCGATCCGGCGACCGGTCAGCAGCTCGGCCACCTGGTCGTCAACCTGCGAGCCGTCTTCGGAGAAGATGTGCTGACCGTGTCGGTCGCGCAGCAATTCGACCAGTTGACGGTACACGTCGGCGGCGTCCGGCTCGTAACGGGTGACCATCTCGATCTCGCCGCGCCGCAAACACGTGGTGATCTCCAGGGCATCGAAATCCGGCACCCGCTGCTCGCCGTCGCGCAAGGTCCCGGCCAGCCCGGACTCCGGCAACCCGAATATCCGGATGGTGTCCTGGCGGTAGATCGTCCGGCCGGCGATGGCCTGCTGGATCGCCGGCAGCTGCACGGCGGTTCGCCACATCGGCTGCAGCTCGCGAGGTGGACCGGGCAGGACCATGACCGTCGGCTTGCCGGGAACGACGACACCCGGCGCGGTTCCCACCGGATCCATCACCACCGCCCCGACCGGGACCATGGCCTGCTTACGGTTGGCCGCGCGCACCGCGTCGAAATCGGCGCCCTCGATGCGCGCCATCAAGTGCTTCAGGATCGACGCGATCTTGTTCTCCAGCTCGACGTCCAGTTCCAGTTCGCGGCCGCAGAACCGCGCGACGGTCGCAACGGTCATGTCGTCGGCCGTCGGGCCCAGGCCGCCGCTGGTCACGATCAGGTCCACACCCTCGTCCGCCAGGAATCGCAGCTGCGCCTCGATGTCGGCTGCGCGGTCACCGCAGATGGTGATGTGGGCCAGTTCGACTCCCAGCTCGAGAAGCCGGTCGGCCACCCACGGGCCATTGCGGTCGGCAACCCGGCCGGTCAAAACCTCTGTTCCGGTGACGACAATGCCCGCACGTGCACTCACCGCTACGACACTAGGCGTGACCGAAAGCGCCGGTCGCTGTTACGGGTCGTCGCGCCGCGCGGAGAGGTGACGCTCCACGGATTCGGCCTTGCCGGTAATAGCGTCAGTGACACCCGACCGCCAGTCCGCTTTGATCACCACGCTGACCCGTGACGCGCGGGCCGCCACGGCTTCGACCGCGCGCTGCACGACTGCCATCACCTCGCCCCAGCTGTCGCCTTCGATCACGGTGAACATCGAATCGGTCTTGTTCGGCAACCCGGAATCACGGACCACCCTGACGGCTTCGGCAACGATCTCACCGACACCCTCGCCGACGCCGAGCGGTGTCACCGAGAAGGCGACCAGCACTGACACCTGTCGAGCGTACCCACGATGTCGGGTCAGTCCACCCGTGGCAGCATCGGGCCATGCGGGTTCTGGTGCAGAGGGTCTCATCGGCAACGGTGTCAGCGGACCACCGCGTCGTCGGCTCGATTCGACCCGACAGCCAGGGGCTGCTGGCGTTTGTCGGAGTGACCCACGACGACGACCTCGACAAGACCCGACGGCTTGCCGAAAAGCTCTGGCGGCTGCGGATTCTCGACGACGAAAGGTCGGCGTCCGACATCGACGCGCCGATCATGGTGGTCAGCCAGTTCACCCTGTACGCCGACATCGCCAAGGGCCGACGACCGTCGTGGAACGCCGCGGCGCCGGGTGGCGTCGCCGAACCGATGGTGGCCGCGTTCGTGCAAGCGTTGCGGGACCAGGGGGCCCAGGTGGAAACCGGCGTCTTCGGGGCCGACATGCAGGTCGAACTGGTCAACGACGGTCCGGTGACCGTATTGCTGGAGTTGTGATTGGGCTTCTCGCCGGGCAGCGACGAGGATGAGTGGCGAACAGACGCGCACAGGAGGCTTCGTGAGTGCATCGCAAGGCAAATGGGTTCGCTCCGACGACGACGAGTGGGACATCGTCAGCAGCGTTGGATACACGGCGCTGCTGGTAGCGGGATGGCGCGCCCTACACGCCATCAGTGCTCAGCCGCTGGTGCGGGATGATTACGCAAAGCATTTCATCACTGCGTCGGCGGACCCGTATTTGACCGGCTTGCTCGCTGACCCGGGAACCTCTGTGGGTGCCGCGGTCTTCCCGCGGCTCTACGGAGTGCAAACGCGGTTCTTCGACGAATTTTTCTCCTCGGCCACTGACCTGGGCATACGGCAGGCAGTCATCGTGGCGGCGGGCTTGGACTCGCGGGCATACCGATTGAATTGGCCAAGTGAGACAACAGTATTCGAGCTCGACCAGCCTAAAGTCCTTGAGTTCAAATTTCGGGTACTCGCCGAACACGCGGCCGAACCCACCGCTCGCCGCGTGGACGTCGCTGCTGATCTGCGCGAGGACTGGTCAATCCCCCTGCGGGCAAAGGGGTTTGATGCCGCACAACCTACCGCTTGGTCGGTCGAGGGAATCCTGCCCTACTTGACCGGCGACGCCCAAGACACGCTGTTCACCCGTATCACCGAGCTGTCGGCACCCGGTAGTCGACTCGCAATAGGCGCTTTGGGCGCGTGTCTCGACCAGGACCGGCTTGCGGCGCTGGAAGATACCTACCCGGGTCTCAACCGGTCCGGCGACGTGAACTTCTCCGCGCTGACCTACGACGACTCGCAGAAGACCAAGCCCGTGGAATGGCTTACCGAACACGGCTGGGCGGTTGAACCCGTCCACACCAACCCGGAATTGCAGGCGCACTACGGCCGGACCCCCGCCGACATCGATGTCGAGGTGGACGACATCATGCGCTCCGAATACATCACCGCGCGCCGCTGAGCGTCGCCAACGAGCCGGAGGTGGCCGCTCGCGCGCTAGTCCACCGCGATGTAAGAGGTGGCCCGGCCCAACCGTTTCCACAAGACGCCACCGGCAGCGGTGACACCGGCCCGAATCAGCTCGCGTTTGAGGATTTTGTTGGTCGCTGTTTGGGGAAGCTCGTCGTTGATCCGCACGAACCGCGGCCACGCCTTCGGTGACAAGTCAGGTTGGGTGGCGAGGAATTTCTCGAATTCATCTGGCGTCAGGGATTGGCCGTCATGAAGAACGATGGCTGCCATCACCTGGTCGCCGACTTCCTCATCGGGGATCCGGTAAACCGCCACCTGGTTGATCGGTGCCAGCCGCTGCAGAATCCGTTCGATGGGCGCGGCTGCAAGGTTCTCGCCATCCACCCGCAGCCAATCCGCGGTGCGACCGGCCAGATAGATCCACCCGTCGGCGTCACGGTACGCCAGATCGCCGGACCAGTACATGCCGTGCCGCATGCGCTCGCTGGTGGCCGTCGGGTCGTTGTAATACCCGGTAAAGGCGTTGGCGCCTTGAGTATTCACGAGCTCCCCGACCGCGTCGTCGAAGTTGGCCAGAGCGCCGTTCTCGTCGAAAACCGCTGACGCGCATTCGGTCACGGTCTCCGCGTTGTACACGGCGACGCCGGGATATCCCTTGCCGATGGACCCGGCCGGGGTGCCGTTTTCGCGAGTGACGATCACCGCGAACTCGCTGGACCCGAAGCTGTCGACGACTCGACAACCGAATCGTCGGGCGAACTCCGCGATGTCGCGATCGGTCGCCTCGTTGCCGAATGCCACGCGCAGCGAGTTGTCGGCATCGTCCGGCCGCTCCGGCGTGGCCAGCACCAGCGCCAGCGGTTTGCCGACGTAGTTCAGGTAGGTGACGTTGTACCGGCGGATGTCAGTCAGAAATCTCGACGTCGAGAAGCGGGCCGGAACCATCGTTGCGCCGCTTCCGATGGCCACCGCCCACCCGGCGGCCACGCCGTTGGAGTGAAACAGCGGCATCGACAAGTAGCACACGTCGGCGGCCGTGATGTCGAACTGCCCGATCAGGCTGGCGCCGCAGAGAATCGCCATCACGTGCGCGAACCGGACCGCCTTCGGGTCGCCGCTGGTCCCCGACGTGAAAATCATCATCAGGGTGTCGGTCGGTCCGACCTCGCGGTACGGCACAAGTGGTGGGGCCGCCGCGACCGCGTCGAGGTAACGCGGCGACGCCACCTCGAGCACGGTGATGCCGCGCAGGTCCAGGCGAGAGAGCAACGCCAGATGATCGGGATCAACAAGCAGCAGTTGGCAATCCGCGCGTCGGATATCGGCCGCCAGCCCGGCGCCGCGCCGGATCGTGTTGACGCCGCACAACACATAACCCCCCAGCCCGGCCGCCGCCATCGACCGCAGCATCGCCGGCGAATTGCCGAGCAGGGCGCCGACGTGCAGCGGGCGCGCGGTGTCGGCGAGTCCGATCAACACCGATGCTTCGGCTTCCGCTTCAGCGAGATGCTCGCGCCAGGTCCAGCTGCGATCACCATGGACGACCGCAGCGGTGTCGTCGTGCATGCGGGACCGCAGCAACTGCTGGACGGTCTCAAACATCGGTTTGCTCGGGTCGGTATCGCAACAGGGTGACCCCGCTGTCGGGAACGTCGCAGAAGACCGGGCTCACCCGCATTCCGATCCGGACATCGGCGGCGTCCACGTCCACCAGCTCGGTGCTGAACCGCGGTCCGGCGTCCCACTGGACCACCGCGAGGATCTGAGGCACCGCTTCTGCCCACGGCGGGCCGGTCGGCCGGCGCGCGACCGTGAAGGTGTAAACCTCCCCGGCCCCGTCGATTTCGCGCCATTGCAGGTCGTCGGCCAGGCTGCCGGGCGCCAGCGTGCGTGGGTAGAACACGTACCGGCCCAGCGAAGGCGAATACTGCACCAGGATCCGGTGTTCGGTGAGTGCCTGCCAAAACGGCTGCGAGACCGGTGTGGCTTCGGGAAGTGGCGCGGGTTCGGTCAAGGTCAGTCACCGCCCATGATCAGCGCGACCTGTTCACTCATGATGCCGCCGGTACCGCTGACGAAGGCCCGATTACAGTCGGTGACCTGCGCCTGGCCCGCGCGGCCCATCAGCTGGCGGGCGGCGTCGACGACGTGATGCATACCGCCGGCCATACCCGCCTGCCCGAACGACAGCTGCCCGCCTGCGGTGTTGAGCGGAAAGTCGCCGCCGAAGGTGAGGTCATGCTGGGTGACCCATGCCATGCCTTCGCCTTTGCCGCAGAACCCGGCATCCTCGAGGGTCATCAAGACGGTGATGGTGTAACAGTCGTACAGCGACGCGACATCGATGGCAGCAGGCGTCAGACCGGCCATCGTGAACGCTCGCTCGGCGGACCGGGATATCGGCGTCGTCATCAAGTCCTCGGCGTAGGTCGCCGTCTTGAACGCGATGTGCTCGCCGAACCCCGTGACCCACACCGGTCGGTGCCGCGTGCGGCGCGCCACGTCCGCGTTGGCGACCAGGACGCCTGCACCGCCCTGCACTCGCATCACCGTCTCGAGCATGTGGATCGGATCGGCGATCATCGGGCTGGCCAGAACGTCGTCGACGGTGATGGGTTTGCCGTGGAACACCGCGCCGGGATGTGCGCACGCGTTGGTGCGCTGGTCCACCGCGATCTTCGCCAAAGCCGTTGCATCGTAACCGAAAAGGGCGGCGTATCGCTGAGCGATCTGGGCATACGGCCCGTTCTGGCCGACATTGCCGTACGGGATTTCGAACTCCGCCTGCGGTGACCCGTACTTGTTGCTCGACGCGCCGTGCCACCCCGGCGGCGACGGGGGCCGGCGTGCGGACGTCGGCAACACCGACGACCCGGGCACGACCGCGAGCACCGCGTCGCAAAGCCCGAGCTCGACGGCGACCGCGGCCCGCCATACCATCCCGGCGGAGGTGGCGCCGCCCAGGTCGACCCGTTCGCCGAAATTGACCGGCAGGCCAAGATATTCGGACAGCGTGGCCGGGGCGAACATGTCGGATTCCGCCAGGCCGTGGCACACCAGCCCGTTCACCTGCGTGGCTTCCACGCCGGCGTCTTCGACGGCCATCTTGGCCAGCAGCGCGTACTGGTCGAGGGTGAACGATGGCGGGCCGGTCTGCTTGCGCTCGGCGGGCAACTCAGCGATCCCGATGATGGCGGCCTCGCCGCGCAGGCCCGTCACGGTCGGTCACCGCGCAGCGGCAGCGCGACCGTCGCGGTCCCCGGCATCAGCACCGTGTCATCTCGTCGCCCGGCGATGTCCAAGTCGACCAGACCGGTGTTGTCGGACAACCGTTTTCCCGCCACCACCCCGCCGAATGTCAGTTCTTGGCCGGCGAATGCGACCGCCCGGTTCTGCACCGCGTATTCGACCAACCGGCCGCGGCCGCCGATCCAGTCGGTGATGGCGCGGGCCAGCAACGCGGCCTGCAGTGGGCCCTGAATCAAGACGTTGTCGTAACCCTCAACGGTTCGTGCCCAGTCTTTGTCGTAGTGGATGCGGTGACCGTTGTAGGTCGCGGCGCTGAAGAAGAACAACTGTCGCTCGTCGACCGTCACCGTCAGGGTCGGCAACGAGTCGCCGGTCTGCACGTCCTCGTAGAAGATCTGTACTGACGCTTTTCCAAAGCCCATTGATCTCCTCACGGTCGCGCGATCATCGACGTCGTCGCCTCGGCGACCAATTCATCTCGCTGATTGCGGTAGGCCGTTCGCCAGGTGACCAACACGAATCTGCCTGAGCGGCCGTGCTTCTCGACGATCGACTCGATCGTGCGAACCATCTCGATCTCATCGCGGTGATAAGCGGGCCCATAGAACGAGGTGTTCTCGCCACCGGCCATCCGCCTGGGCGCGCGGGGAAACGCGAGGCTGCCGGACGCCGCTCCGGAAGACCCGTCTGGGCGCAGTCCGTCCAAGCCGGTGACTCCCAGCACGGCGTACTGCAGGTAGAGCGGCGGGCAGATGATGTCGCGGTAGCCTTGTCCGCGAGCGTATTCGGGGTCAAACCACAGTGGATTGTGGTCGCCGACCGCCGCGGCCCACCGTTGCCAGTCCCGCCGATTGACTTCGCCCCTTGCGGCGGCGGCGACGGTGCCCACTCGCGATGCCGACTCGGCATCGATCAGGCTGTCCCCGGTCACCAACGCGGCTCTTCCGTCGGGGCCATGCGATACGGGGATTCGCTCAGCAGCCACGTCGCGGCGATGTCCGCGCCGCCGCCCAGCGTCGAGAGCACCCGAGCCCGCTCGGAGAACAAGTGCAGGTCAGTTTCCACCACGTAGCCCATGCCCCCGTGCAGCTGGTGGGCGTCCAGCGTGATCAGTTTGGCCGCGGTCGCGGCGTGCATCCGCGCGATGGCGGTTTCCCACGTGGTGTCGCCGTCCCCGATCCAGAACACCGCGGAGTGGCCGGCCAGGCGCGCTGCGGCCAATGCGATGTGCATGTTGGCCACCAGATGCTGCGCTGCCTGAAACGACGCGATCGGACGGCCGAACTGCTTGCGCGCCTTCGTGTAGTCGACCGTGCGCTGCAGCACCGCCTCCCCAACCCCGACGAGGTCCAGTGACAGCAACGTCACCGCGGTGTTGGCTACCTGGCGCAGTGCGACCTCGGGCAGCCCGTTGCCGTGCGGGCCGGTGAGCACCGCCCGTGGATCAGCGACGCTGACGTCGTCGAAGCGGATGTAGAAGAGCCGATAGCCGCCCATTGCCTGAAGTGGCTCGAGATGCAGGCCGCCGGCGTGGGTGTCCACGACGAAGCCCACTGTCTGCTCGTCCTCGTCGGCCGCCGAGACGACGAGGTAATCGGCGAGGTCGGCGTCGAGGACGAAGTCGACCCTGCCCTGCAGCCGCCAGCCACCGTCGGCGTCCCGGTGCGCGCGCAGCACCGGGTCGATGACCGCCGCGTCGCGGGGGCTGAACAAACTCGTTGTGGCCCTGGTAGTTCCGGCGGTCAGACCCGGCAGCCACGCGGCGCGGTGCTCCGCATCACCCAGCACGTCAATGGCGAGCGCCGCCTGCACGGTGCTGTGCACGATCGTCGGGCATAGGGCCCGGCCGGCTTCCACACAGAACACACCAAGGTCGGTCAGGCTGCCGCCGGCTCCGCCGTATTCGGTCGGCAGCGAAATACCGAGTACCCCGGCGTCGACCAAGGCCTTCCACAGCCGCGGCGGTATCCGGCCTTCGGGGCAGTCGTGGAGTCGACGGACCACGTTCGTCGGACACTCGGCGGCGAGCAGCGCGCGCAGCGTGGCGGCCAGATCGCGCTCGTCTTGATCGGGCAGCAGCTTCATCGCGGCCCCTCAGCGTCCATACGACGGCATACCGTGACCTCGCTGGGCGATGACGTCGCGGAGCACCTCGTTGGTGCCGCCGCCGAACCGCATCAGCGGCGCCGACCGGTACAGGCGCTCGAACTTTCCGTGCGCGGGCGCCGCGGCGCTGAGGTACGCCAGCAGGCCTTCGGGACCGAGCAGGTCGATGGCCAAGTCGGCGATCCGCTGACGCAGCTCACTGGTGAACACCTTCTCCACACTGACCTCGACGCTCGGGATCACCCCGGCGTCCAGAAGCGACGCGGCCTCGTACCCCATCAGCGCGGCGACGTCGACGTCGGCCTGAATCTGGGCAAGCCGGCGGGAAAAAACCGAGTCGTGCAAAGGGATGGTGCGGTCGCGACGAGGCCGGCCGGCCAGGGCGATCAGCTCCACGACCGCGCGTCTCAAGTCGCCGGCGTTGTTGAGCGCACCGCGTTCCAGGTCCAGGGCGCCGGTGATGTAAGTCCACCCCTGGTTCACCTCGCCGATCAGATTGCCCAGCGGGACCCGCACGTCGTCGAAGAACACCTCGTTGGTGCGGTATCCCGACCAGGCGTAGAGCGGGCGGATGGTCACGCCCGGATGGTCGACGGGCACGATGATCACCGAAATGCCCCGATGCCGTGCAGCATCGGGATCGGTGCGTACACAAAGCCATTCGTGGGTCGACCGTTGCGCACCACTGTTCCAGATCTTGGAGCCGTTGATCACCCACTCGTCGCCGTCGCGCACCGCGCGGGTCCGCAGGCTGGCCAGATCGGTGCCCGCTTCGGGCTCGGAGTAGCCGACCGCACAGATCATCTCGCCGCGCGCTATCGGCGGAAGGAATTCACGCTTATTCTGCTCGGTGCCATGCCGCATGATCATCGGCGCTACCGACGTCACGGTCAGGTCGGGGCCCGGGGCGCCGACGTAGTCGAACTCGCACATCAAAACGTACTGATGCATCGCGCTGAGGCCTAGACCGCCGTATTCCTTTGGCCAGTTCAGACCGAACCAGCCCTTCTCCCCGATTTTGCGGCGGAATGCCGCCACTTCGCCGTCCGGATACTCGAGTCCGTGTCCGGCGATCTCGTCGCGCAAAGCCTGGGTGACATTGGCGCGCAGAAACATGACCACCTGGGTCCGCCAGATCCGCTGCTGCGCGTTTAGCGCGAAGTCCACGACTCAGGTCCTGTCGCCG
>DASQRI010000149.1:0-2742 GCA_035642975.1 Mycobacterium sp. | reverse complement strand
CACGCGCGGAGCGGGGCGGTTTACATAACCCACTGCCGTCGGCCGAGGGTGTCGACGCCAATGCCAGCAAGAAGCATCTGCTGGACATTGCCCGACGGCTCGATATACCTGGGCGGTCCACGATGAACAAGTCGCAATTGGTCGACGCAATCAAAAAGCGCAACCGTCAGGTCCGCAATCGTTGAGCACCTCAACGCAGCGCATTCAATTAGGCGCACACATCGGCGAACACGATCGCATACGATCTTGAGGTCGAGTAGGTGAATAAGTGAGCCGCCCGACGTTACGTCACACTCCGGATGAAGAGCGGGTCATGCCAAGCGGGCATAGTGCGCTGCAGGTTGGTGTCACCGATGTCGGTAAGGCTCGTGTGCTCACTCTCGTCGGTGCGCTGAATGCCACGACATACGCCCCAATTCGTGACACCATCGTCAAAGCCGCACTCGATGAACCTGATTTCGTCGTCATCGATGTCACCGAGCTAACCGTTCGAGAAGATCCGGCGTGGGCTGTATTCACCAGTGCCCGTTGGCAGATCGCTGAATGGCCGAACGTCCCGCTCGCTATGGTCTGCGCGCACGGTCAGGGTCGAAATGGCGCTCAGCGAAACGGCATTACCCGATATGTGCCTATGTACGCGACGCTTGAATCGGCGCTTGCTGAGCTGTCCGCCGACGGGCTGCACCGCTACCGGCGGCGCTCACGCGCTTCGCTGCCGTCGCAGCGGAGCAGCATTCGCACATGCCGTGAATTGACGACGCAGTGGTTGACGGAGTGGGCGAGAACCGACTTCATCTACGTGGTATCCACGGTCGCGACCGAACTGGTCGAAACCGCCCTTGTCGATACCGATAGAAATTTCGCGCTTCGCCTGGAGACCGACGGCTCGACGGTGTCGGTAGCGATACAACACGTTGGCATCGTCAGCCCGGTGCGCCGAAAGTCGGCTCGGGACAATGTTTCCGGCCTCGACCTGGTCGCGGGGAACAGTCGGGCGTGGGGCAACTACACCACCACGGCCGGAAACACCGTCTGGGCTGTTGTCGGCCCGGAAAATCGCTTCTGAGCCAAACAGTGATTTCCGGCCACAGGTCGGCTCCGGTTCGACTCGTGCCAGACGGGGTAACTCAGGGCCATGAGTGATAACGATCACAGGACTGCCGAGGTGCGCGAGCAGGCACAAGTGCAAGCTGAGCAGGCCCGCTCGGCGATGGAGGATCAACGTGACGGCAAAGCCGGCGGGGTGAGCGGATGGGTGGCCGAACGCGCGGGCGAATGGGATCTCAGCGGTCAAGACGAGAAGACAATGCACCAGCAGAAGTTTCTCTGGAATCTGCTGGTGGATTATTGGTTCCGGATGGAAATCGACGGCTGGGAAAACATCGGTAAACCGCCTGCCTTGCTGATCGGCATCCACTCGGGTGCTCCGTTCGTGTGGGACGCCTGGACCGTCGGCTTGCAATGGTGGCGGCGGTTCGGTCCGGAGCGGCCCTTGCACGGCACCGCCCACGATGCGCTGATGGCCATTCCGGGGTTCGGCCGGTACTTCCGGTCGATGGGAGTGTTGCCCGCGGCCCCGGACGCCATCGCGACTGCGCTGGCCGAAGGCCACGATGTGGCGCTGTGGCCGGGCGGCGAGGTCGACTCTCTACGCCCGTGGAGCGAGCGCGATCGGGCCAACCTGGCAGGGCGCAAAGGCTTTGTGAAGATGGCTATCCGCGCAGGCGTCCCGATCGTGCCGATCGCGACGGTCGGGGGTGCCGACGCCATGCCGGTTCTGATTCGCGGCGATCGACTTTCACGCGCTCTGCGACTGGATCGGCTGTTGCGGCTCAAGGTCTTTCCGGTGGCCATTTCGCTGCCTTGGGGAATCGCCCCCGCCGCGCTGCCGCAGCTGCCGCTGCCGGCCAAGATCCGAACTCGCTTCATGCCCGCGGTCGAGATCGACAATGATCCGGATCGAGCCGAGGACGACGACTACATCGATCGCAAGTATCACGAGGTACAGGACAGCATTCAAAGCGGGATGGACGCGCTGGCCCGCAAGCGTGCCTTACCGCTATTCGGTTGACCGGCAGACCATTTCGGACAAGACAGCAACTGGGCCCGGTCCGTAATGGACCGGGCCCAGTCGATTGCCGCCTAGTTCTGGTGGGACTGCTGGCGCTTCTCCGCCGCCTCTTCACCGGCCCGAGCTGACTCGGCCTCGGCTTCCTTCCTGGCGACGTCGCGCTGGGCTGAGGCCTTGTCCTGCTGAGCCTCGCCCTCTTCCTCGAGGTCCTGGTTGCCGACCACGCTGCCGACGGCCTCTTTGGCGAGACCCTTGGCGCCCTCGACGACGCCCTTGACGCCCTCTGCAGGCCCGCTCTTGTTGTCGTCCGACATAAAGTCCTCCTAGTGGCTCACGTCATTTATCGTCTGGTCATCCGGCCAATTGCTAGACCGGTTGGACGCGGTCAGAATCGCGTTACTGCCTTGTCGCGCTCACCGCGCCGCAGTTGGCGCATTCCCGCGGCGCCGGGCGCTGAAACCTGTGCGTTCGCCAAAGACATCTGCGACATGCCGTGACGGTGTTCCCTCGCTGGTAGAGGGCCTGCGGCGGGTCGCTGTGACGCCCCCCACGCTGCCAGCGCTCCGAAACAGCTTCAACCGCAATGGCGTACGGCGTTGCTGGTCGCCGCTGGTTTGCCGGCCGTCTTTCGGCGATTTTGCGATCCGCGCCCACTGGCCGCGCGACAATCG
>DASQRI010000148.1:0-6701 GCA_035642975.1 Mycobacterium sp. | reverse complement strand
AGCCCAGGACGCGCAGCGTCGCGCCGTCGCCGATGTCTGGCTGGACAATTCGGGATCGTCTGAGGCGCTCACCGAGCGTGCCCGCCAGGTGTGGACCGATCGCATCACACCGTTCGCGCGCAACCTCGCCGCCGGCGAAGTCGTCCGTCCACCGGCGCGGCTGGCGCCGGCCGATCCGACCTGGCCCGACCAGGCGCGGCGCATCGTCGCCCGCCTGAAAACCGCCTGCGGCGCAAAGGCGTTGCGGGTCGACCATATCGGCTCGACCGCCGTCCCAGGACTGGACGCAAAGGATGTCATCGACGTCCAGGTCACTGTCGAATCATTAGCGGCTGCAGATGAACTCAGCGCTGCACTAGTGGCTGCCGGTTATCCGCGGATCGAGCACATCACCGACGACGTGCACAAACCCGAGGCCCGAAGCACCGTCGCCCGCTACGACCACAATGCCGAGGCGGGTCTGTGGCAGAAGCGGATTCATGGATCGGCCGATCCTGGCCGGCCGACCAACGTCCATGTTCGTGTCGACGGTTGGCCCAATCAGCAGTTCGCGCTGCTGTTCGTCGACTGGCTAAGCGCCAATCCCGATGTGCGGGAAAAATATCTGGCGATCAAGCGCCACGCCGAACAAGCGGCGGCGCCCAACGGAGATATCGAGGCTTACGTCGCCGCCAAAGAGCCGTGGTTCTCCGACGCATACCGCCTGGCGTGGGACTGGGCCGACGCGTCGGGCTGGCGGCCTACGGATTAGGCAGCGGCGCGCCGCAGGGCAACACGCCGTTCATCGGGTCGGTACTGCCGGGTACCGGCCGCACAAGCTGATCGACCTGGGTGGCGACGTTGTCGTCGACGTCGATCTCGCAGTGCACGTTGGCCGCATACGGCCACCGGATCGACACGTGCATGCCGGCCTGGTGGGGATCGGCCAAGACCGTGTCGGCCTGGAATGTGTTGCCGGGTATCGAACTCAATGGTGCGGTGTTCGTTTGGTTGTCGGTGGTGACGAAGGTGGCCTGGCTGCCGGGCGCCACTGCGTCAACCCGGGCGATGTAGGTGATGTTGTGCAGTTCGGCCCCCGCGGTGGGGGGAGTTAACTGCGTGCTGACCGCAGCGGCCGCCAGAGCGGCGATCGTAATGCGTCTGTGCATGGTGGAGCTCATGACCGCACAGATTACGCTCCCGGTTCTGTGCCGGCATTTGGTTGCCAGGCCGGCAGCTATTCGTCCACGTCGTCCAACGTGCGTCCGGACAACACCGACTCGGGTCGGCTTCGGACCGGGTTGCGCTGGGTGTCGGCGTCGTCATCCTGGCGCTTGATCAGCAGCCACGTCTCGTCCTTACCCTCCCGTATTCGGGTCAGCGCATAGTCACCGTGCAGCTTGTCGCCGTTGAGGCGAAACGACAGATGACCGCGCCCGAGGCACCTGGTCATTTCATGCTCGGTCCTGTTGGCGTAAGTGCCGTGGTCCCAGACGATCACCGTGCCGGGGCCGTACTCACCCTCGGGGATTCTTCCCTCGAATGTCGCGTATTCCAGCGGATGGTCTTCGGTGCGACGCGCCATCCGCCTGTCCTTCGGGTCCACCGACGGCCCGCTGGGCAAGGCCCATGACACCAGCACGCCGTCGATCTCGAGGCAAAGGTCGTAATGGTCGCTGCGCGCCGCGTGGTGCTGGATGACGAAACGCGGTCCGCTCTTGTTGCCTTTGCCGCGTCTCGACTGCCGTCCGCGTGGCTCGGGGCTGCGCTTACGCCGGTATTCACTCAAACCCATCTGTCGCGCGTACCCACCCGGCCGGTCTCGGGAAACTGGACAAAGCCTGTGATCACTGCCGGCTCGCGCCGCGCCAGTGCTCAATGCGGTGGTGGTCGGGTGTGAACCCGTGCTTCACGCCCCACAGCACGGCCTGAGTGCGGCTGCCCACCGCCAGCTTGCGGTAGATCGTGCGGATGTAGGACTTCACCGTGTTGGGGCTGAGGTAGGTCAGCCGGGCGACGTCGGCATTGCTCATGCCCTGGGTGATCAGCGCCAGAATCTCCGCCTCGCGCTCGCTGAGCCCTTCTCCGCGGCCGGGCCAGTCCAGCCCGGGTGCGCTGCGTGTCCGTGCTGCCGTTTCGCTGACCACCACTTCGCCGGAGTGGACGGCCTCCAGGGCGGCGACCAACTCTCGTGCAGGCAGGGTTTTCGACAGGTACCCGTGCGCGCCGTGGCTGCGCGCGCTTTCGACGAGGTCGGGATGAAAGTTCCAGGTATAGACCACAACTCGGTGCGCCCGGGGGTTGGCCACCAGGACCCCGATCTCTTCATGGTCGGATTCGGGTTGGGCGAATGAGTCGTACAGCACGATGTCGACCGCGTCCTTCACAGACATGGTGGAGTCGAGTTCGGCGACCACGATGCGGTCGCGATAGGGCTCCAGCATGTTGGCCACCCCCTTGACGACGACGTCGTAGTCATCGACAAGCGCGACGGTGATCGGCCCGTGACGAGGTTGCGGCATGACGAAAGAGATTACCTCCCTAGGGGTGTATTTCTACCCCCCTTATGGGTGGTCGACTGGTATCGGGCCGGCCGACCCGGTCATCCGTCACCATCATCTGAGGGAAGGCACAATCATGATCGTTCTCGGCATCATCCTGCTGGTCGCGGGATTTCTACTCAAGATCTCCATCCTGTGGACCCTGGGCATCATCTTGCTCGTGGTCGGGGCAATCTTGGCGATCCTGGGCAGCACCGGACGCGCCATCGGTGGCCGTCGCCACTACTTCTGAACCGCTTGGACGGTTCGCAATCGCCGGGTTGTGCCGCACGTCACAAAAAGACGTTTGCGCCGCCGCCTGGCGGGCTATTTAAACGTATGTCAGAAAGGAGTCTGCGATGCCCATCTGGGAATGGATCTTGATCGCAGCCGTCGTCATCGTGGCGGTCGTCGCCGCGATTGTCGCAATAAGCATGGTCAGCTTTCGCATGAGAACGAGGCGGCTCAAACAGCACTACGGCGGTGAGTATGAGCGCCTGGTATCCGACACCGGTAGCGAGAAAGGTGCGGTGCGCGAACTCACTACGCGAGAACGCAAGCGAGGCAAGCTCGACATCGTTCCGTTGACGCCTTCGGCGCTGTCGGATTTCAACGCCCGCTGGCAAGAAGTACAGGCCGGATTTGTGGACAACCCCGCGACGGCTGTCGGCGTCGCCGACCGGTTGGTGACCGAGGTAATGCGCCAACGCGGTTATCCCGTCGACGATTTCGAGCGGCGGGCCGCGGATATCTCGGTGGACCACCCGCAGATCGTCGACAACTACCGCGCCGCCCACGGTATCCACGTCTCCGAGCAGCATGCCGACACCGAGCAGCAGCGGGAGGCGTTCGTGCACTACCGGGCCCTGTTCGAAAAGTTGCTGGAGACCACGGACGACGAAGACAAAGCACAGGAGCAAGCCCATGACCACGCATGAAGAACAAACGATGACCGAGTCGCCCGATGAGTCGGAGGTCGTAGCCGCCGAAGATCCGCACGTGGTGGACGACAGCGCGGCGGTGACCGCCGAGCCGGCCACTGGTGCTGACACCGCGGCACCTCCTGTCGAGGCTGCCGAGGCCCCCGAGGCGGAGCCGCCGACCGCGGAACACGAATCCGAAGCGGGAGAAGTGCTTTTCGGCGGCGGCGCGCTCGCGGATTTGCGGGCGCGGTGGGCCGGCGTTCAGGCGGCCTTCGTCGATGACCCCAAGGAGTGCGTCGGAAAGGCTGACGCCCTGGTCTCCGATCTCGTCGAGCAGCTCACGACCGGATTCGCTCAGGCACGGTCGCACCTGGAAGAGCAGTGGTCGCGCGGCAAGGAAGCGTCCACCGAAGACCTACGCTTGGCTCTGATGCACTACCGCGAATTCTTCGAGCGCTTGCTCACTGTCTAAATCTGTTGTAGTACAGCAGGTTTCGGTGTTCAGCTCCATTCGAGCTGAACACCGTTGCCTGCCAGCCAAGCGTTGAGGTCGTAGTTGTTGCGGGCAAGGCCGTCGACGGCGGCGACAGCCCGCCGGATCGCCTGCTCGCCGACCTCGGGCGTCAGGAGTCCGTGCCGAACCGCGTCCAGCAGCTCGTCGACGTCGGCCAGCTCGACCGCGCTGTCGGTGCGTACGACGAGATCGAGGTAATGATCTTCGGACGTCCATACGTCCGGACCGGGCGTGTATTCACCGACGTCGAGGTAGTAGTCCTGGTTGCGTTCATGGCCGGGATTGAAATGAAAGACCGTTGCCCGCAACCCAAGTGACGGCAGCAACCACGACTCGAGGTAGTGAAACTGCGCCCGGCCGGGGGTGGGCCGGGCCAGATAGAGGCCCCACGGCCGCACGATGTACTCATCGACGGGCCGCGCGATGCCCTTGGGATCGGTGTTGGTGCGGGCGACCAGGTCGAACATCTCATGCTTGGGCGGGTGGATGGCGTCACCTCTAGTCAGTGCGGCTCAGGGGCTTCTTTCAGCGTCTCAGTCGGATCCTCCAGCGGACAAAGCAGGCATAGATCACGGTGAGCGCGGCCAGCATGCCCATGTCGAGCAACCAGAAGTGCCGGGTGTGCTGCCAGAACTGATCCTGGGGGAGCAGCGTGGCGGGTACCAGGTGCCGAACGTCGACCGTCGACGCCGCCGCCGCATAACCCCAGCGCGCGGGCATCAGCCAGGACAGCTGGTCCAGACCGAGCCGGCCGGTTACCGGGACCATCCCGCCACACAGCACCAACTGCGCCATCACCGCCACCACGAACAGCGGCATGATCTGCTCGCTGGAGCGGACCAGCGACGAGATGGCCAGCCCGAGAACAGCGGAGGCGACGCAAGTCCCGGCGACGGTGATGAACAGTTCGGCCGTGGCGGCCAGCGTCGAATGACCCAGCAGCACGGCCCCCCGGGTCGGCGCGCCCTTGCCGCCCACCACGATCGCGGTGATGATCGCCGACTGCAGGATGGCGAACCCGCAGAACACCAGCGTCTTGGCCAGCAGGTACGCCGTGGTCGATAGGCCGACCGCCTGTTCACGCTGGAAGATGGCCCGTTCACCGACCAGGTCGCGGATCGTCAGCGCGGTACCCATGAAGGCGGCGGCCGGCAACAGCAGCGCGAGGATCTGGGCGGCCTCGTCGGGCGTCCCGGCGTGCGGGCCGGGGGTCTGGAATCCGGTGTTGCCCGGAACGGTCAGCGACAGCGCGCCCAGAATGAACGGCAGCAGTGCCAGGAAGATGAAATACGCCCGATCAGCGACGACGAGGCGAACCTGTCGGCGTGCGATCGTCGAGATCTGGCGCCGCACGCTGGTATGCACGGGTTCACCCAGGTCGGCCGGCTTGTCCGTCTGCGAGGGAAGCTGCGCCTGCTCACGCTCCCGGAACCGGCGGTTGGCCTCGTCGGGATCGGCGCCCACCTGGCCGAAGATTTTGGCCCAGTTGGTGGTGCCCATCACCTCGCCGATGCCGTCCGGCGGCCCGTAGTACGCGGTTTTGCCGCCCGGCGCCACCAGCAGCAGCTGGTCGCAGGTGTCCAGGTACGACAACATGTGCGTCACCACGATCACCACCCGACCGGCGTCAGCCAGCTGGCGCAGCATCATCATCACCTGGTGGTCGAGCGCCGGGTCCAGACCCGACGTCGGCTCGTCGAGGATCAGCAGCGATGGGCCGGTGAGCAATTCGAGTGCCACCGAGGCGCGTTTGCGCTGTCCGCCGGAAAGCTTGTCGACTCGGGTGTCGGCGTGCTTGGTCAGGTCGAGTTCTTCGAGGACCTGAGCGACGACCTTGGCCCGGTCGGCTTTGCTGGTGTCGGGTGGCAGGCGGAGTTCGGCGGCGTAGCTCAGTGCTTGGTTCACCGTCAGCTGGCGGTGCACGACATCGTCTTGGGGGACCATGCCGATCCTGCTGCGCAGCGACGCGTACTCGGCGTGGATGTCGTGCCCCTCGAACGTCACCGAGCCGGAGCTGGGCGTGGTGTAGCCGGCGATGAGTCGGGCCAGAGTGCTCTTGCCGGCACCCGATCCACCGATGACGGCGGTCAGCGTTCCGGGGCGGGCGGTCAGCGAGATGTCGCTCAGCAGTTGCTTGCCGTTGTCGACGACGTACTGGACGCCACGCACTTCTAGACCACCGGTGCGCGTCGCGGCCTCGGTTTCACTGCGCCGGACCAGCAGGCCGCCGCTGACGACCAGGTCGACGTTGCCGACGGTGACGACGTCACCCTCGGTGAGGATCGCGGACCCGACCCGGGTGCCGTTGACGAACGTCCCGTTGACGCTGGTGTCGTGGATCTCGGTGCCCAGCGGCGTCAGAATCAGTGTCGCGTGGTAACGCGACGCCAGCACGTCGGGAATCACGATGTCGTTGTCGGTGGCCCGACCGATCGTCACCGAGCCTGCCGGCTTGGCGGCCGGTGCCGACCGCGGCGACAGGAGTTTGACGAATCTGGTCGCAAAATTGGACACGTCGGGGGAGCGCGCGTCGAGCACGGTGACTTCGGTGGGCGGCACCTGATCCGAGGGCGGCGCCTTGCCGGCGTTGACCACCGTTGTCTCGTCAGGCGGCGGACCGGGCGGCGGTGCTGGGGCATGCACGTTCGTCGGATAGTCCGACGGCGAGAGCGGCGGCGCCGGACGCGCGTGCGGAGCGGGACGGGCCTGCGATGGGGGCGGCGGCGCGGGCTTGGCGGCACCCCG
>DASQRI010000147.1:0-3777 GCA_035642975.1 Mycobacterium sp. | reverse complement strand
CGCGTCGTCCTCACCCAGGCGGGCGTTGAGCGGCACCGCGACGTTGTTGAGTTCGATGCGGCCGAGCGCGGCCGCGCGGATACCCATGCTCGGGTCGGCTTTGACGGTCAGGCCGTCACTCGACGACTCGACGATGAACAGCGCGGGCTTGCCGTTGAGTTGGGCCGCGACGATGAACAACTCGGCGTCGGCGGCTGCCGGGACCAGCGACTTGACTCCGTCGAGCCGGTAGCCGCTCGGCGTCCGCACCGCGGTGGTCTTCAGCGCCGTCGGGTCGAACAGTGGCCGCGGCTCGGCGATGGCCACGCAGGCCTGCGGGACGTTCTCACCGGCGAACTCCGTGAGGTAGGTGGCCTGCTGGCTGGCGCTGCCCCAATGGGTGAGCGCCGCGGCGACTCCGGCCGGCGCCAGGATCGGCAGCGCCAAACCCATGTCGCCGTAGGCGAGCGCCTCAGCAACCAGCACGTTGGTCACACTGGACCGCTCCGCGGCGATGCCGTCGAAGTCCTCCGGGATGTTGATCGCGGTGATCCCCAACTCGGTGGCCTTGGCGACCAGGTCGGGGGGATAGGTCGTCGCTTCGTCGGCGTCGTGAGCCGCCGGACGCAACACCTCCTCGGCGAACTCCTCGACGGTCTCGACGATGAGCTTCTGGTCGTCGTCGGGCGTGAGGTCGTAGTAGTTCTTGCCGCTGGTCTTCAGCCGGGTGGGTCCGCCGCGCAGGCCCTGGACGCGCTTGAACTGACGACTGGTGGCACCGGCGGTGGAGAAGATCGTCTTGGTGCCGTAGCGCAGCGTCCGGTTGAGCGGGTCGCGTAGTCCGTACTTGTCCAGGAACTCCTGGCCGACGATGGGTGTGAGCAGGCCCAATGCGACGTCGATCCCCGTCCGCTTGTGCTTGTGCTCGCCGACGGCGGATTTCCGGCTGGTGCGTTTGGGTCGCGGCTTCGAGCCGTTAGGGGAGCCGTTGTTCGCGGGGGTGACAGTGTTTGTCATGACAGCAGCCTCGGTCGTTGGGGCAGTGCGATGACTGTATCTTACTCCGGAGTAAGATTGTGACCCTTGTTAAGTACTTCACACCCTGGGCGACCCGGCGGAAAGCCTGGCTAAGACCTGATCGTGCAGCAGGCCGTTGGTCGCCACCGCACTGCCGCGGTGCGGGCCTGCGCTGCCGTCGAGGCTGGTGAACGCACCGCCCGCCTCGCGCACCAGGACGTCCAGCGGCGCCAGATCCCACACCGACACCTCCGGCTCGGTGGCGATGTCGACGGCCCCCTCGGCCACCAGGCAGTACGACAGAAAGTCGCCGTAGCCGCGGACCCGCCACACCGCGTCGGTCAGCTCAAGGAAGCGGTCGCGCAGACCGAGCTGAGCCCAACCGGACAGGCTGGAGAACGACAAACTCGCCGAATCCAGCTGCGCCACTGAGGAAACCGAGAGTCGTCGAGCCGGGGAGTCGGCGACTAATGCGAATGCGCCCGCGCCGGTGGCAGCCCACCATCGGCGTTGCAGCGCCGGCGCGCTGACCACCCCGACTTGCGGTACGCCGTCGTCGAGCAATGCGATCAGGCTGGCCCACACCGGCACGCCCCGTACGAAATTCTTGGTGCCGTCGATCGGGTCGATGATCCACTGCCGGCCGGTCAAAGTGGTTGACCCGCCGAACTCTTCGCCGAGGACGCTGTCGCCGGGCCGGGCTCGGCCAAGCGTCGCCCGCAAACCCGTCTCGACCGACCGATCTGCGTCGGTCACCGGCGTCAGATCCGGTTTCGCGTCGACCTGCAGGTCAAGCGCGCCGAAGCGAGCCATGGTCACCGCGTCAGCCTGGTCGGCCAGGGTCAGGGCCACCGTGAGGTCGTCGTGACTCATCTGACCTCCTTCGGCGGAACCGCGACGTGGCGGTGGCCAGTCTAGGCAACTCTGATCGTCGCGCGCCTATACGCCGGACAGCTCGTCAAACGCCTTGAGGGCCCCGTCGGCTGCGCTGCGGGCACTGGCCGGGTTGGCTCCGGTGATGAGTCGACCGCCGGTGATGGAGTAGTCGTCGAAGGGATGCATGGGGGAGCTGTAGTCCGCGCCTGCCTTGCTGACTGCGTCGACGACGAGTGCGACGCCGTGAGATGTCAGCTTGTCGAGGACCTTCAACACGACCTCGCCCTCAACCGTGAATGGTGTGCTCCTTGGGTTCGTTGCCGTTGCGTCGCATTCCTTCTCAGCTTGGGTCTGCTTCGCGTCGGCTGCGAGCGGGATACAAGATTTCAATCATTCTTTGCCCAAAAACAACTAAGCCCATTTTGCGGCGCCGCCGATGGCAATACCATCCCGCTATGGCTATCGCGACCGTCAGTCCTGTCACCGGTGAGACCCTCAAGGCCTTCGACGAACTCACACCGGAAGAACTCGAAGACAAGCTCGCTCGTGCGGCGGCCGCCGCGGAGTCGTACCGGCTGACGACGGTCGAGCAGCGTGCGACGTGGCTCGGCCAGGCGGCCGACAACCTGGAAAAGGAGGCCGACTCCGTCAGCAAGCTGATCACGGCGGAGATGGGCAAGACCTATCGGGCGGCGCAGGAAGAAGTGGCCAAATGTGTGCGCGGACTGCGCTTCTACGCCGCCGAGGGCCCCGGCTTCTTGCGGAACATACCGGCTGACGCGGGAAGTGTCGGCGCCAAGCAGACGTATGTGAGCTACCAGCCGATCGGTGTGGTGCTCGCGGTGATGCCGTGGAATCTGCCGCTGTGGCAGGCGATGCGCTTCGCGGCGCCCGCCCTGACGGCGGGCAATGTCGGAGTCCTCAAGCACGCCTCGAACGTGCCCCAAACCGCCCTGTACATGGAGCGGTTGTTCCGCGAGGCGGGCTTCCCCGATGACGTCTTCCAGACCCTGTTGATCTCCGCCAGAAGAGTGGAGCAGGTGCTTCGCGACGACCGGGTGAAGGCCGCGACGCTGACCGGCAGCGAACCCGCAGGGCGGTCGGTGGCCACCATCGCCGGCAACGTGATCAAGAAGGTGGTCCTCGAACTCGGTGGTTCTGACCCGTTCATCGTCATGCCCTCGACGGATCTGGAGCGGGCCACCGACGTCGCCGTCAAGGCCAGAACCCTCAACAACGGGCAGTCCTGCATCAACGGCAAGCGGTTCTTCGTGCATGCGGACATCTATGACGCGTTTCTGGAGAAGTTCGTCGCCAAAATGGGCGCGTTGGTGGTGGGGGACCCGATGGACGACGCGACCGATGTCGGCCCACTGGCCACCGAATCCGGCCGCGATGACGTCGAGGCGTACGTGCAGGACGCTGTTGGCAAGGGAGCCAAGGCACTTGTCGGCGGTAAACGATCGGACGGGCCCGGCTGGTTCTACCCGCCGACGGTGCTGACCGACGTCACCCCGGACATGAAGATGTACCACGAGGAGGTCTTCGGTCCGGTCGCGCAGGTGTGGTCGGTCGCTTCGTTGGAGGAGGCTCTGCAGCTGACAAACGGCCATCCGTACGGACTTGGATCCAATCTGTGGAGCGAGGACGAGGCCGAGCGGGAACTGTTCATCCGTGACGTCCAGTCGGGTATGGCTTTCATCAACGGCAACACCACGAGCTATCCCGAAATCCCTTTCGGTGGTGTGAAACTCAGTGGGTATGGACGCGAACTGTCCGACTTGGGCATGCGCGAGTTTATGAACGCCAAAACCGTGTGGATCGGCGAGGACGCCGGTGCCTGACGAAGAGCGAGGGCAGGCGCTCCTTTTCGATGCCCTGACGACGAAGGGCACCGCTTTTTCG
>DASQRI010000146.1:0-4063 GCA_035642975.1 Mycobacterium sp. | reverse complement strand
GCAAACATCACCTCTGGCTTGTCGGCGAAGTGGTTGAAGAATGACCGTTTCGTCAGACCGGCGCGTTCGGCGATGTCCGCCACCGTCACATCGTCGTACCCGCGCTCGATGAACAGCGTCATCGCCGCTTCCTGGAGGCGGCCTCGGGCGTCGGGTGGCCATCGGAACCGGCCGTCGAAATGCACATTGATCAGAGTTGCACTCGATCCATTCGAGTATTACTCTGGCCAATATGAGGCGAACCTACTCGTCACCGCTGCGAGCCGAGCAGGCCCAGGCCACCCGGCGCCGGATCCTGGACGCGGCGCGGCCGCAGTTCCTCGACGGCGGGTGGACGGCGACCACGGTGAAGGCCATTGCCGATGCGGCAGCCGTGGCGCCGGCCACCGTCTACACCGTTTTTGGAACCAAGCGGGCGGTGCTCTCCGCGCTCATCGACGAATCTTTGGCCACCGCCGTGCCCGACCCCGAGCACGCCGACGACTGGCCCGAGATCATCGGTCATCCCGATCAAAGGGAGCGGGCGCGGCGACTGGTGAAGATGCTGTCGACGGCGCTGCCGGTGGTGGACCCGTTCGAGCGGGTGGTGCGCGAATCGGCCCGCGCCGACGAGGAAATCGCCGGTCTGGCCCGCGACCTCCTCGAATGGCGCCGAGCAACCGCCACCCGGATCGTCGACGTCCTGGCCGGCGCGGACGGCCTGCGTCCCGGTCTTTCCCGGGAGGAAGCCGCCGACCGCGTCCTCGCCCTGGGCGGTCCTGAGGTGTACCACCTGCTCGTGGGGATCCGGGGCTGGTCACCAGCACAATTCGACGCCCACCTGGCCGACCTCCTGGGCCGGCTCATCCCAGACCCGCTCGCCTAGGCGAGACCGGGACTTCGAATCCTCGAAGCCATTACCCAACAAAGGAGTACATGATGACCGAGAAGAAATTCATTGCCGTCGTCGGCGCGACCGGCGCGCAGGGCGGCGGCCTTGTCCGGGCGATCCTGGCCGACCCGTCGGGTCCGTTCACCGCACGGGCCCTGACCCGCAACGCCGACTCGACTGTAGCGCGTGACCTCGCGTCAAATGGTGCTGAAGTCGTGGAGGCAGACCTCGATGACGAGGGCAGCTTGCGTAAGGCTTTCGGCGGGGCCTACGGCGCCTACGTGGTGACGAACTTCTGAGCGTCGCGCACGCCCGAACAGGAGCAGGCCCGCTCGCGCGCCCAGATGGAGCTCGACCAGGCCGCCGCGGCCGCCCGCGCCGCCAGGGACGCCGAAGTACGCCACGTGGTGTGGTCCACCCTCGAGGACACCCGCCCGCACTTCGAGCGACTCGGAAGCGACGTCCCGAACGCACTGGGCAACTACAAGGTCCCCCATTTCGACGCCAAGGGTGAAGCGAACACGTTCTTCACCGAGCTTGGCGTGCCCACCACCTTCCTGCAGACCACCATCTACTACGAGGCGTTGCTGCAAGGGCAGGGCCCGCACCGCGACGACAACGGTGGTGTCCGACTGGGGGTCAGGTGGCCACAGGTTCGAACCCACGCATCGCACGGCATCAGACAGGCCACACCTCGCGGCGCCAAGCGGCGTCCCAGAACATCCACTCGTAGCGGGCGGTCATGGCGAAATGGGCCCGGGCGCGGGTCTCGTCGGCGGCGTACAGGGTCGGGCCGACGTCGTCGGCCAGCGCCAGCACCTCGGCGACGATGGTCTGGTATTCGTCGTCGGCATAGGTGTCGATCCAGCGCTGGTAGCACGGATCGGGCGAACCGCGCTTGACCAGCTCCGCGCCCACTTCGGCATAGATCCAGTAGCACGGCAGCACCGCGGCGAACCCATCGGCGAAGGTGCCGCGGTACGCGGTGGCCAGCAGGTAGCTCGTGTAGGCGCGGGTCGTCGGCGCGACCGGCGTGGCATCGATGTTCTGAATGCCCAGTTCGGCCAGCAACGACTCGTGCAGGGCGAGCTCGACCTCGACGGTGTCAGCGGCGTGCCGGGCGAACATACCAACGCCGGCGTGGGTAGGTGCCTTGCTGCCCACGACGGTCAGCGTCCGAGCGAACTCCCGCAGGTAGTGTGTGTCCTGGACGACGTAGTGGGCGAAGACGTCCGGGTCGAGGCGGCCGTCGGTCAGGCTGGCCAGGAACGGGTGCTCCAGGATCGCCGCGTAGGTGCCAGCAGCCTCGGCCCACAATCGTCCCGTCCAGCCGTCCCGCATCACGCCTGCGATGATTCCAGCCCTATGCACCCACTGCTTGATTGGACGTCAATTTCTGTGCAGCTGACCCACCACAGTCGACCGTCGGTATCCCCACTCTCACTCGCACTATTACGAGCTCAACAGCGAGGCGTTGTACAGATGGGCGACATCGCCTCCGGCCAGGCCAGATCCTCCTGCGGGGCCAGTGCCGCCGATCACCACAGCGACGGCCAAAGCCAACGGCACAGACATCACCTCGCAGTTGGAACCGCACTGAGTCACCGAGATTTGTGCGGCAGCATCGCAACTCGTCCCTCAGGCCGTGGGCGCAGCCTGCTGACTCTCCCCGGACGAAAGCCCATTGAGCTACCCGAAGACGTTCCGCAGAGATCAGCGTTTGTTCGCAGCGTTTTTCCGTTTCTCCTGAAGCTTCGCTTGGCCACGCGCTTGTTCCGCCTCCGCCTCCTTCGCGGCGACTTTCCGGTCGGCGGCGGCTTTGTCCTGCTGCGCTTCGGCTCCCTCTTTCAGATCGTCGCGGTGAAACACAATTCCAAGTAGTTGCTTGACAATTCCTAGCGCACCTTCGACAACTCCCCGGACGAGATGGATGGGGCCACCGTTATTTTCCGACATAGCATTCCCTCTCAACGTTACGGCCTCGATGTAGAACGCTGAATATTCCAGCGCTTACAGGGGCCGCGCTACAGACTTTGTGAGTCGCAGTACGTGTGCCGAACCACGTGACGTGCTTAACAGTTCACGCGGGGACCTTCGTCGTTGCGCGACATCCCCGTGCTTTCACACAAGCTTTCAACTATTGCCAGCCCTTGTCGGAGCTGTCACATTGACGTGAACACTCAAGCGACGAAGCTCGACGCTGGCCGTCGGAGCACCGCCGACCGGGTTGCGGGCCAACCGCTTGCTCAGCGTGGCTTCCTGCCGAAGTTGATTGGTGCGCACGTGGCCCGGGTAAGCATCGCTGCGAATTCAACCGCCGAACCAAACCACTTTAGAAGTCTCGCAACATAATAGGGGATGCCGTGAGTAACACGTCCAGAGTTTTATACGCCCCGCTGTCGATCGCCGCCAGCGTCAGCGGAGGCCTGCTCGCGAGTGCGCTATTCGATAGTTTGGAAACGGTTGAGCGACGAGCAACCGGCCCCGCCAAACCCGAAGGATCTGAGCCGGTCAAGCGGCGCCGTGCTGTTAGGCGCAGGGTTGCAAGGGCTTGTGTTCGGTGTCGTCAAAGCTGCTGTCGATCGAGCCGGTGCTCGCGGCTACAACGCCATCACCGACGATGATCCCGCCGCGGCAAGCATGCACATCAACATCGGTTAAATCGCCGGTAGGGGGATATCCAGATCCGGCGGCCAGTGTGCGTGTCCTACGCAGATCGTCTCAAGGGCAGCTGTGCGAAGTTAGTCCGGTGGCTCATCTTCTGAGTTCACCGAGCCGCGAGTGACCGCGTTTTTTCGGTCGCCAGCGTTGCCGGGAATTCCCTCTGCTTCGCGTTCGTTAGCGACCTTGTCTTCCAGATCATCAACCACGCTCTCCAGCTCCCGGGTGCGATTTGAAGGATCGCGATCTGGCTCTGTCATGACGCTCCATTCACTTTGCGTGCTCCGCTAACACCGCATGCAGCCGGCGCGGACCTTTTCGGTGTTCTATGACCCGAGACGGTGAAACGTGATCTCGCCAGCGTGGGTGGTGCCGTCGGCGCTCTTCCACGCCACCCGTTCCTCAGGGTGCTGCTCAGTGATCTCGGCATCAAATTCACGGTCGGCCCCGCCTATACTGGTCACCGAGTGCGTGTGCCGGTCATCAGTTTGGGTGATCTGCTCGACGCCGTTCATAAACTCTGGGAACGAC
>DASQRI010000145.1:0-6333 GCA_035642975.1 Mycobacterium sp. | reverse complement strand
AATGGCCAGCGCGGACAACCACCGTTTGTGGGTCATCACGCTGGCCTTGGGGTGACCGGTGGTGCCCGACGTGAAGATGTAGAACGCGGTGTCTTTGGCCAGTACCGCCGACGCCGACTGCGGATTGGCGGTGGGCGCCGTGGCGGCCAGCCGCTCCATCTCCTCGATCGTCGTCGGTGCGACCGTGGCCCCGCCGCTCTCGTCCACCGCGTCGAGCAGATCGGATTCGACGACCAGCGCCTTGGCGTCCAGCAGGCCCAGGCTGTGTGCGAGCACGGCGCCGCGCTGGTGGTAGTTGAGCATCCCGGCGATCGCGCCGCACTTGACCGCGGCCAGCATCATCAGCACGGCGTTCGGCGAGTTCCGCAGCATGACGCCGACGACGTCGCCGCGGCCGACACCACGCGCCGCCAGCACGGCCGCGTAGCGGTTGGCGGTCGCGTTGGCCTCGCGGTAGGTCAGCCGCTGCTCGCCGAACCGGATGAACACCCGGTCGCCGTAGCGGGCGGCGCGGTCCTGAAAAACCTTGCCTATCGATGTCTTCGACGTCGGCTGCGCCAGCAGCCCGGTGAGCAACCCGCGGACAATCACCGGAGTGTCGGCCAACACGCCGGGCACCCGGGTCGCGATATCGACCAGCCCGACCGATGTGTCAGAACCGGAGTTGTTTCGGGACACGGCTAACCCTCGTTTCGCTGCGCTGCCAGAGCGCCAGTTTATCCGCCTCAGCGAATGCGCTCAGCGGGGTGTGCAGGCCGCGATCGCCGCAGCGACCTCGTCGACGACCACCAGCCGGTCCATCGCGGCTTGCCTGACGTAGCCGCTGTCGACCAATCCGTACAGCCAGGCGCGCAGCCCGTCGAAGTGCCCGGCCGGGTCCAGCAGCACCACCGGCTTGTCGTGCATGCCGAGATACCCGCCGGTCCAGGCTTCGAAGAACTCCTCCAGCGTGCCGATGCCCCCCGGCAACGTGATGAACGCGTCGGCGCGATCTTCCATGATCTGTTTGCGCTCTCGCATGGTGTCGGTGACGATCAGCTCGTCGGCGTCGTGGTCGGCGACTTCGCGGCGGACCAGCATCTTGGGGATGACGCCGACGGTCCAGGCGCCACGGGCCCGCGCGGCGGTGGCCAGCGCGCCCATCGCGGAGACGTTGCCGCCGCCCCAAACCAGCGTCCAGCCCCGGTCGGCGATCGCCTCGCCGAGTTCAGCGGCCAACGCCAACAACTCGGGATGAGTGGGACCGGATGCGCAGTACACGCAGACCGCCCACGGGTGGGCAGCGTCGCGTTCGGGATGCACAGTGGAAACCTAGACCAAAAGAACCCAGACCACCCTTGCCGTCGAGCGCATTTGGGCCTAACCGCATGCGGGCGGCCTGCGCGCCATAAAATCCGGCGGTGCCGACTGCTTGGGTTGACGTGCCGCAGGACGCCCTCCTGCATCAGGTCACGGCCGCCCTGGACGATCCGCAACGGTCCGGCGTCGTGCTGGTCGGCGCCGACGGCGTCGGCAAGACGCTGATCGCTCGCCGTGCCGCCGAGCAGTGCGCCGCGGCTGCGCCGTCGACGGTCGTCCGCCGGGTGGTAGGCACCGCGACGCAACGGGTCATCCCGTTCGGCGCGTTCCACGCGCTGCTGGAGAACGCCGGCATCGCCGACAACGCCCGCCCGGCCGACCTGCTACGCGCCGCACACGACACCCTGACCGCTGGCGGCGAGCAGCTGTTCGTCGTCGACGACGCACACCACCTCGACCACTTGTCGGCCACGCTGGTGTACCAGCTGGCGCTCAGCGGCTCGGCGCGGCTGATCGTCACGGTCCGGGCCGACACCGAGTTGCCCGAAGCGGTCGCCGCGCTGTGGGCCGACGAGCTGCTGACCCGGATCGAGGTCGGGCCGCTGGACCGGGCTACGACGGCGGCTCGGTTGGAGTCAGCGCTGGGCGCACCGCTGGACGACGCCGCGATCGACGACGTGTTCGCGCGTAGCGGGGGCAACCCGCTGCACCTGCGACACCTGGTCGCTGACGGTCGCCTGGCGCAGGATCGCGGATCCCTTACCAAGCTGATCGACGGCTACCTGTCCGGACTGCCGTCGCCGGTGCGCACGGTGCTGGACTGGCTGGCGCTGGCCGAGCCGTTGCGCCGTGGCGACGTGACGGCGTTGGCCGGCGAGGACGCCGTCGACCAGGCGGAGGCCACCGGCGCGATCGTCGTCGACGGCGACGAGATGGTCTACCCCGCCCACCCGCTCTACACCGCCCGCGCCCGCGCCGGGTTGACACCCGACGCCGAGCGCACGCTGCGCACGTCGCTGGTCGAGCACCTGACGTCGCAGCCGTCCGGCCACGTCGGCGACCAACTGCGGCTCGCGGCGCTCAGCGTCGGCAGCGACGCCCCGACCGCGGTCGCCGACACTGTGGCGGCGGCCCAAGACGCGCTGCGGCTCGGCGAGCTGACGCTGGCCGAGCGGCTCGCGCAGGCCGCGCTCGACCGCTCGGGCGGACTGGCCGCGCGGCTGCCGCTGGCCTACGCGTTGGCCTGGCAGGGCCGCGGGCGCGAAGCCGACGCGGTGCTGGATGCGGTGGATCCCGAACAGTTGTCGCAGCCCGAGCTGATGGCGTGGACACTGCCGCGGGCGGCCAACCAGTTCTGGATGCTCAGCGAGCCGGAGCGGGCGACGGCGTTTCTGCAGGGCACCCGAAACCGGGTCTCGTCGCCGGCGGCGCAGGCCACCCTCGACGCCCTCGCGGCGACCTTTGCGATGAACGCGGGCACGCCGATGCGCACGCTGAGGATCGCGGGCGAAGTGTTGGCGTCGCCGCACGCCGACCCGGTGGCGGTGGGTTGGGCAGCATCGGCGGCGGCGTTGAGTTCGGCCCGCACCGGCCGATTTGACGACGTCGAGGCGCTGGCCGGGCGTGCGACCGCCGCCGACCATCCGGGTTTGCTGCGGTTCACCAGCGGCTTCGGCCGAATCACCGCGCTGCTGATGGCGGGACGGCTGACTGAGGCCCGCGCGTTGGCGCAGCGCTACACCGACTTCGCCGAGCTGCAGCAGCCGGGGCGGGCGATCGGCGAGACGTTGGTGGGCTATGTGGCGATCGCGCAGGGTGATTTCGATGCCGCGGTGACGCTGCTGAGCCGGGCCGCCGACCCGTTGGCGCGCACCGGCTATTCGTGGGGCGCGCTGGCGTTGAGTCTGCTCGCGCAGGCGTTGGGCCAACACGGTGACCAGCTCGAGGCGGCAAAGGTTTTCAGCCGGGCGGAGTCGCGGCACGGCCTGAAATCGACGTTGTTCGCTCCGGAGTTGGCCCTGGCCAAGGCGTGGTCGAAAGCGGCCCGCGGCGACACCACGGCCGCGATCGAGGCGGCCCGGGATGCGGTGCAGAGCGCCGAGCGCGGCGGGCAGTCGGCGATCGCGCTGCGCGCGCTGCAGGACGCCACCCGGCTCGGCGATGTCCGCGCGGTGCAGCGGGCCGAACGCTTGTCGGTCGAAGTCGACTGTGTGCTGGGACGGCTGACGCTGGCGCATGCCCGCGCGCTGGCCAACGGCGATGCCAGCGCGCTGGCCGAGGTGGCCGCCGACTTGGCCGATCGGGGACTGCATCCCGCGGCCGCCGATGCGTCCGCCCAAGCGCAACGGGCCTAGCCGCTGAGAGCTATTAGCTGGAAGTTGGTGGTCGGTGGTGGCTGCGGTAGTGGTGCACCGGCGGGGACGGGTTCGCGGGGCCTCGATTCGTTGGTCCCTGAGTCGCCGGCGGGTCTGGGGGACCGGGCGGAGACGGGTCCGGTTCCATGGCTAGCGCAACACCGGCTTGCATCGACGCGGGCACAGTGGCATGGGCCAGCGGCGCCGTACCGGCGAATACCGCGCCGACGAGCACCAAACCACCGACGATTACGCCGGGCGTAACTCTGATCGATGGCTTCGTCGCCATGTGATCTAGGTTACGCCCGTGTTACGGATTCTAACCCGGCAAAAATGCACACATTCCGGTTGCGGTTCGCAGTCTATTTCGTTGCTGAAGGACTGTCGGCCGGTAAACGCGGTGACTAGCTGCTCAGATATGTCCGCAGCATGGTCACCGCGGCGGTGATCTGGTCGACGGGCACCCGCTCGTCGCGGGTGTGCGCCAAATTGGGATCACCGGGGCCGTAATTAACCGCCGGTATGCCCCTGGCGGCGAACCGCGCCACGTCGGTCCACCCGTACTTCGCCCGCACCTGCCCGTCCGCCGCCTCGATCAATGCCGTGGCGGCCGGCTTCGACAGTCCGGGCAGCGCTCCGGCGGCCAGGTCGGTCTGCTCGAGTCGGACGTCAAGGCGAGAGAAAACTTCCTGCATGTGGCGCAGCGCGGCGTCCGGGGAGCGGTCGGGGGCGAAGCGGAAGTTCACCGTCACCGACGCGGCGTCGGGGATGACGTTGCCGGCGACGCCGCCGTCGACGCGCACCGCCGACAACCCTTCCCGGTAGGTACAGCCGTCGATCTCGACACTGCGAGCCTTATAGCCAGCGAGCCGATCGAGTACCGCACCCAGCTTGTGGATAGCGTTGTCGCCCAACCACGATCGCGCCGAATGCGCACGGGTTCCGGTGGCGTGCACGACGACCCGCAGGGTGCCTTGACAGCCGGCTTCGATATAGCCGCCGGTCGGCTCACCGAGGATCGCCACGTCAGCGGCCAACCAGTCGGGCAACTCACGTTCGATGCGCCCCAAACCGTTTGCCGTTGACTCGATTTCCTCACAGTCGTAGAACACCAACGTCACGTCGTGCGCGGGCGTGGCGACCGTGGCGGCCAGGTGCAGGAAGACCGCGTCACCGGACTTCATGTCGGTGGTGCCGCATCCGTGCAGCAAATCGCCGTCTCGGCGGCTCGGCAGGTTGTCGGCAACCGGGACGGTGTCGAGATGGCCGGCCAGCAGCACGCGGGTCGGCCGGCCCAGCGCGGTGCGCGCCAGCACCGCGTTGCCGTTGCGGATGATCTCGAAGCCGGACGTCTGCGCTCGCAGCGCGGTCTCGACCTCGTCCGCAATGCGTTTTTCCTGTCGCGACTCGCTGGGGATGTCGACCAGAGCCGCCGTCAGCTCGATCGGGTCGCCGCGTAGGTCCAGCACGATGCCAGCGTAGTGGGTGCGCTTTCCTGCCGAGCAGACGCAAAAGCTCCTTTCACACCGGCGTGTTGGGGGCGTTTACGTCTGTTCGGCCCGGGAAAGTAGCGTGGGTCCCGTGACTGCAGCTTCGGGTATTGGGCTGGCGACGCTGGCCGACAACGGGTCGATCCTCGACACTTGGTTCCCCGCACCAGAACTGATCGAGTCGGGCGAGAGCGGCACGGTGCGGCTTTCAGTGGCCGAGGTGCCCGCCGAGCTGGCGGCGCTGGCCGGCCGCGACGACGAGCGCGGCACCGAGAGCGTCGTGGTGCGCACGGTGATCGGCTCGCTGGACGACAAGGCCGTCGACGCCTACGACGCCTATCTGCGACTGCATCTGCTCTCGCATCGACTGGTTGCACCACACGGGCTGAACGCCGACGGGTTGTTCGGCGTGCTGACCAATGTGGTGTGGACCAACCACGGGCCGTGCGCGGTCGAGGGTTTCGAGACAGTGCGGGCACGGCTGCGCCGTCGCGGCCAGGTTGCGGTGTACGGCGTGGACAAGTTTCCACGCATGGTCGACTACGTCGTGCCGACCGGCGTGCGCATCGCCGACGCCGACCGGGTCCGCCTGGGTGCACATCTGGCGTCGGGAACGACGGTGATGCACGAAGGCTTCGTCAACTTCAACGCCGGCACATTGGGTGCCTCGATGGTGGAGGGCCGCATTTCGGCGGGTGTGGTGATCGGCGATGGCTCCGACATCGGTGGCGGCGCGTCGATCATGGGCACGCTGTCCGGCGGTGGCACCGAAGTGATCTCCATCGGGAAGCACTGCCTGCTCGGCGCCAACTCCGGGCTGGGCATCCCGCTGGGCGACGACTGCGTCGTCGAAGCCGGCCTTTACGTCACTGCGGGCACCAAAGTCACTCTGCCGGAAGGGAATTCGGTCAAGGCCCGCGAACTGGCCGGCGGCAGCAACATGTTGTTCCGCCGCAACTCGGTGACCGGCGCGGTCGAGGTGGTGTCCCGCGATGGCCGCGGCATCGCCCTCAACGAAGATCTGCACGCCAACTGAGCTAGCCGGCGGGCTGCAGCGTCCTCTCTTTGGTCTCGGGCAATAAATAGGTGCAAACCAGGCTGGCCAACGCAAGGATCGCGAGCATCGCGCCGATGGCCCAGCTGCCGTAAGTCGCCTGCACTGTTCCGGCGATCAATGGCGGCAATGCGCC
>DASQRI010000144.1:0-6717 GCA_035642975.1 Mycobacterium sp. | reverse complement strand
GACCGGACGACCCCATCGCGATGATGACGTCCCCCGGCTTGACCCGGTCCGGCCCAAGAACGTCGTCGGCTTCGACCACGCCGACGCCGGTAGCGGAAATATCGTAGTGGTCCGGTTCGATCAGACCGGGATGCTCGGCGGTTTCGCCGCCGAGCAGCGCGCAACCCGCGCGGATGCACCCTTCGGCGATACCGCCGACGATCGCGTTGAGCCGTTCCGGGACGATACGGCCCAAGGCGATGTAGTCCAGCAGAAACAGCGGTTCGGCGCCGCAGACGACCAGGTCGTCAACCACCATCGCCACCAGGTCCAGGCCGACGGTGTCGTGCTTGTCCATCGCCTGCGCAACCGCGAGCTTGGTGCCCACCCCGTCGCTGGACGCCGCCAGCAGCGGTTCGCGGTAGTCACGCAGCGCGAACAGTCCGGCGAACCCGCCGAGCTTGCTGCGCACCTCGGGTCGGGTGGCTTTGGACGCCAGCGGCTTGAACAATTCGACTGCGCGATCGCCGGCTTCGATATTCACGCCGGCCGACGCATACGTGACGCCCGGGGCGGCCGGGTCTTTTCCACGGTCGGTCATCGCGATAAAGGCTACCGGGCGGCGTCGTACGCGGGTATCGCCGACTCGGCCGGACTAGGGATGCCGCAGCACGGAGGCCTGTTCGGCTTCCGGGGATACTTCGCGGGCGGCGAGGTCGGCCTGCGCGGCTCCGCGCGCGGTGGTGGCGAGCATGTGCTCGACGACGTTCTTGCCCAGCGCGGTCTCGCTGGGCAGCTCGATCGGATACTTCCCGTCGAAGCAGGCCGCGCAGAGCCGCGAGCTGGGTTGCTCGGTGGCGGCGATCAGACCGCGTAGCGAGATGTATCCGAGCGTGTCGGCGTTGATCGCCTGCCGCACGGCTTCGAGGCTCTCGTCTTCGTCTTCGACGGCGTTCGCGATCAACTCGGCCGGCGACGGGAAGTCGATGCCGTAGAAACACGGCCACTTCACCGGCGGCGAGGCGATCCGCACATGTACCTCGATGGCGCCGGCCTCGCGCAGCATCCGTACCAGGGCGCGCTGAGTGTTACCCCGCACGATCGAGTCGTCGACGACGATGAGCCGCTTGCCGCGGATGACTTCCTTGAGCGGGTTGAGCTTCAGCCGGATTCCGAGCTGGCGGATGGTTTGCGACGGCTGGATGAACGTGCGTCCCACGTAGGCGTTCTTCATCAGGCCTTGCCCGTAGGGGATGCCGGATTCCTGCGCATAGCCGACTGCGGCCGGGATGCCGGATTCCGGCACGCCGATCACCAGGTCGGCGTCGATCGGGGATTCGCGCGCCAGCCGGCGACCGATCTCAAGGCGAGCGCCGTGTACCGACCTGCCGGCGATCGTGCTGTCCGGCCGCGCCAGGTAGACGTATTCGAAGATGCAGCCCTTGGGTTCGGGATTCGCGAAGCGGGTCGAGCGGACACCATCGGCGTCGATCGCCAACAGCTCGCCCGGCTCGATGTCGCGGACGAACGAGGCGCCGACAATGTCTAGAGCGGCGGTTTCCGACGCCACCACCCAGCCGCGGTCCAGCCGTCCCAGCGACAACGGTCGCACCCCATGCGGGTCGCGCGCGGCGTACAAGGTGTTCTCGTCCATGAACGTCAGACAGAACGCGCCACGCACGGTCGGCAGCAGTTCCAGCGCCGCCTGCTCCAGGCTGGAGTCGGCCGCGCCGTGCGCCAACAATGCGCCCAGCATGTCGGAGTCGGTGTTGGCCGCACCCGGAGCCCTGCTGTTGATCAGTCCGGCTTCCCGCGCGCGGGTGACGAGTTCGGCGCTGTTGACCAGATTGCCGTTGTGCCCCAACGCCACCGCGGTGCCGGCCGCGGTGTTGCGGAAAACCGGCTGGGCGTTCTCCCAGGTCGTCTGGCCGCTGGTGGAGTACCGGCAATGCCCGACGGCGACGTGGCCTTCCATCGCGGCCAGCGTCTGCTCATCGAAGACCTGGCTGACCAGGCCCAGATCCTTGAACACCAGCACCTGCGATCCGTCCGCGACGGCGATGCCGGCGGCCTCCTGGCCGCGGTGCTGCAACGCGTAGAGGCCGTAATAGGTCAGCTTCGCGACCTCTTCGCCGGGGGCCCAAACGCCGAATACACCGCATTCTTCGCCGGGCGGGTTCTCTTCAGGCACTGGCTGATGGTCGGTCACGATGCGGCGGCTCCCTGGGGGGCGGTTGGTGACACCACGCACTCTACGGGGGCGATGGCCGGGTGACCGAATCCGACCAGCGTGTTGAGCTCCCTATCTGGCCCGTAACCAGCACTTTCGTATCATATTGAAACATCAGTCACAGCTGTCACTTTCGCTAGTTGCGAACGGAGTTGACGCCGAGATCGTCGAGCACCTGATGGCCGGCGTTGTAGCCGGGTGTGAAGGTGATGCCCGGCCCGCCGTGACAACCGGCGCTGGCCAGGTAGAGCCCGTCGACCGGGATCGGCAGATCGAGAAAACCCCTCGGCCCGGGCCGGTTTGGTCCCATCAAATCCGGGTGCAGCAGGCCGTGACAGAAATCGCCCGACGGGGCGCCGAACATGGTCTGCATGTGGTACGGCGCGAACGTGATATGCCGGATGACGATGTCTCGGAAGTTGGGCGCATAGCGACTGATCTTGTCGATAACTCGTTGTGCCATTTCGTTTTTCAACCGGCCGTGCTGATCACGGGCGACCTCGACGGGGAATGCGTAGGCGTATGCGCTCGCGGCATGCTTGCCCGGCGGCGCCAGGCCGGGGTCGAGGCAAGACGGGATCTGCATTCCCAACGACGGGTTGTCGGGCACCAGGCCCCGGGTGCACATCTCCCACTGACGTTGCTGTTCCTCCGGTGACCCGAAGATCCCGATCGACTGCTGCATGCCGGGTTCGTTGAGCAGCTCATAGGGCGGCGCGAACTGCGGCAGGCCATCGAGAGCGAAATGCATCTGGACAAACGCCGCGCGGTGATCACGGCCGCTGAGCCGGGCGATCAACTCCGCGGGCAGGTGCTCGGCCTCGACGAGGTCGGTGAGGGTGAGATCGGGCGCGAGGTTGGACACCACTACGGGCGCGCTGATTGTGGATCCGTCGCGCAGCCGTACACCGGTAACGCGGTTGTTCTCCACCAGGATCTGCTCGACTTTGGTCCGGAACCGGATCTCACCGCCATGGGAGACGAAAAGTCCTTGCAGATGCTCAGTGAGCGCGCCGATTCCGCCGGCGAGTTTGGTCATCATGGCCGTGCTGGCGTCAGGCACCGCCAGCGCAAACGCCAGGCAGGTTGCGCTGCCCGGCGTGTACGGGCCCCGATAGGTGGAGTTGACGGCGAGGAATGCCAGCATGCCGCGAAGGATCGCGTGCTTGTCTTTGTCCGGCAGGTAGCGGTCGATGGCATCCATCGCCGAGCCGAAGAGCATCTGATGAATGGCCTGGCGCTCGGATTCGTTTGCCGCACAGGCATACATCTCATCCAACGTCTTGGGCGGTGTGCGCACCTCGAACCGGCCCAGCGCTTTCGACGGCCCCTGGCTCCATCCGATCAACTCGGCCATGCCCGTGACCGCGTCGACGCCGTGTCTCTCGGCGAGATGCGTCATCAGCTGCATCGGATCGCGGTAAAAGACCATCGGCTCCTCACCGGACTCGCCGATGTTGACCGACATCACCTCCGCATCAACGGTCGGAAGGGTGTCCAAGCCGAGTTCGTTGGCGATTTCATGAGCGGTCGGAAATTGCACCGATCCGGCGATCTCGTAGCGGAACCCGTCGATGAGCTCGACCGTCGCGGCCATCCCGCCGCAGTAGGTGTTGAGCTCCAGGCAGACGGTGCGCAGGCCCGCGCGCTGCAGGATGGTCGCGGCGGCCAGGCCGTTGTGGCCTGCTCCGACAACGATTGCGTCGTAATCAGTCATCGCTCGGATCCCTTCCCGTGGCCACGGCGCCGGCAGCCGCGCATCAGCAGAATATGTCAGTACTGACATATTAGGAAGGCGTCAGTACTGACATATTTCTGCGAACCGAGATAGCATCTGGCGCCATGGCGGAGTCGACCAATCTTCATCAGCTGCGCCGACGGTCAACGCATGAGGCGTTGCGTCGGGTCGCGCTGGCGCAGTTCGCCAGCAGGGGCTTCGCCAATGTGACGGTGACGCAGCTGGCCGCCGAAGCCGGCGTCACCGAGCGCACGTTTTTCCGGCACTTCCCCAGCAAGGAAGCGGTGCTGTTTCAGGATTACGAATCCCAATTGGACTGGCTGGCCGAGGCATTGGCGCAGCGTCCGACCTCGGAGTCGCTGTTCGATGCGGTGCTGGCCAGCATCGGCAGCTTCCCGCACGACCTGGAGGTGGTTCGCCAGGCCGCGATCGCGCGTTCGACGCTGATATCGGCGGAACGGGTCGCGGGGCATTTACGGGTGGTGCAGTCGTCGTTCGCGCACGTGCTGACCGAGTTCATCAGGACCCGCTATGCCGGAGTTCCCGACCTTGAACTGGTCGCCGAGGTCGCGGGGGCCGTGTTGGCGGCGGCTCTCGTAACGGCGGTGCAGAAATGGGGGGACGACGGCTGCATCGGAGATTTGGGTGAAATTGTCGCTGCCAGTGTCGATTTGGTGCGTTCGGGGCTTGCGCCGCTGACCTAGTCGGCCAACCGCACCAGCGGCAACCAGGACTCGATCTCGCCGGCGCGCGAGCCGGACAGCCGCAGCGCCCCGCTGACGGCGGCGTCGGGCATCCGCAGCAGCCCGGTGACCAGCAGCAGCCACGTTCGGGGGTCGGTCTCGACGACATTGGGCGGTGTGCCCCGGGTGTGCCTCGGCCCAGAAACACACTGCACGGCAACGAACGGCGGAATGCGCACCTCGACGCTGGCGCCGGGTGCTGCTGCGGCCAACGTTCGCGCGGTGAGCCGAACCGCGGCCGCCAGATCCGCACGACTCGGCTCCGGACCTGTGTCGTCGCGTAGCCAGTCTGCGACAGCCCGGACCGCATCACGGGTCTTGGCCGGATCGACCGTTTGACGGGTGGCCATCCCTCCAGCGTCTCAGAAGCCGTCAAATTGACCGCCAACGGTTGATCTCAACCCGAGTTGAGGTTCTAGCGTGGGTGTATGTCGTTCAAACCGCATGAAATTGAGTTCATGAAAGCGGCCGAGCTCGCGCGGCTTGCCACCGTCCAGCCTGACGGCACGCTACAGAACAGTCCGGTCGGCTTCACCTACAACGAAGTCCTCGACACGATCGACATTCACGGGTACCGGATGTCGAAGAGCCGCAAGTTTCGCAACGTGGCTTCCAACAACACCGTCGCGCTGGTCATCGACGACATCGTGTCGCGCGACCCGTGGCGGGTGCGCTGCCTGGAGATCAGGGGGACCGCCGAACAGGCCGAGTCCGGCGAGCGGCGCACCGAGCCCAACGATGACGAGATTGACACCGCGATCATTCGCATCACCCCGCGGCGCATCATCAGCTTCGGCATCGACGACACCGAGACCGAGCCGCACAAATTAGCAGCAGACAGCCGCGACGTGCCAACTACGGCCGACTAGCCCGCGACCTCCGCCGGACGGCCAGCGCAGCAACCGCTGCGCTCTCGTTGATCGCCAAGTGCGCCAGCATCGGCGCGCCCAGGCTGCCGGAACGTTCTGCCAGCCAACCGAATACCCAACCCGCAGCCCCGGTCGCCAGCACAGTGGGCAACACCGGCTCACCGGTCGCGCGGGCGTCGGGGATATGTGCGAGACCGAACGCGGCGGCTTGCAGCAACCGACCACCGGAGACGCCGTAGACCCGGGCCGCAACCACGGCCAACGCCGCACGGAATGCCGCTTCCTCGCCCCACACCGTGCCCAGCGGTATCTGTAACGCCAGCCAGTTCAACGCTGAGGCGGGCAGCTCACGCTCGGCCATCGAAAGGCGGACGGCCGGGACGGATGTCGACGCCAGAACCCCGGCCGCGCCCGTCGATCCGGCGGCCAACCCCAGCCGCAATCCGGTCGACAGCTGCGGCGGGCGCAGGCCCAGTGGTGCCCTCGTCGCCGAAACCAGCAACACGCCAAGACCGGCTTGCAGCAGCAACCGCGCCCGCGACGGAATCCGGGGGGCGACAAAGCTCCAGCCGACCAGCACGCCAGCCAGCCCGAACACCTGTACCCGGCGAAAGCCGCTGTCCCGCATTGTATTTTAGGTTTTCATCGCGGCACGGGTGCCACCGGGCTCGGCACTCATCGAAGCAGCGCGGCCAGCACCCCTTCGGATGTGCTGCGCAGCTCCGCCAGAGACACGGTGAACAAACCCTGAACCTCGACCGCGTCCGAACCTTGATCGACGACCCCGATGCGGGTGGCCGGCAGCCCCCGCGCCTCGCACATCGAGCGGAAACGACTCTCCTCGGTACGGGGCACGGCGACCAACACCCGGCCCGCTGATTCGGAGAACAACATGACGAAAGGATCGGCGTCCTCGGGAAGCACTATGCGACAACCTGTTTCGCCGGCGAGTGCCGATTCCACCACCGCCTGCGCCAAGCCGCCCTCGGACAGATCGTGGGCCGCAGACACCAGTCTGTCGCGGGAGGCCGCGTTCAGCACGTCGGCCAGCAGTCGTTCGCGAGCCAGGTCCACCGCGGGCGGCAACCCACCCAGATGGTCGGCGGTGACCTGCGCCCAGATTGATCCGTCGAATTCGTCACGGGTGTCGCCGAGCAG